>NZ_JBHSFK010000013.1:0-262174 GCF_042653945.1 Streptomyces vulcanius
ACGGCACGCCGACGTCCTCGGGGGTGGGGTCGAGGGTGTTGTTGCGGCCCTTGCGGAAGGTGGTGCCGATGGGGTGGATCGGCGGGAGGTAGACGACGTCGAAGCCCATCGCGGCGATGGCCGTGAGCCGGCGCGCGGCGGTGCGGAACGTGCCGTGCGGCTGCTCGGCGGTGCCCTCCGAACGCGGGAAGAACTCGTACCACGACCCGAACAGCGCCCGCTCCCGCTCCACGAGAAGCGGCAGCGGCTCCGAGGCGGTGACCAGTTCCCGCAGCGGATACCGCTCCAGAACCGCCCCCACCTCCGGAGTCAGCGCCGCGGCGAGACGGGCGGCGGCCGGGCGGGTGTCGTCGCGCAGGGCGCCGACGGCGGCACGGAGGACCGCGCGCCGCCCCTTGGGGACATCGGCCGCGGCCCGCTTGTACAGCCGCGCGCCCTCCTCCAGGACCAGTTCCACATCCAGGCCGGCCGGGATCTTGATACGGGCGTGGTGCCGCCAGGTGGCGACCGGATCGCTCCACGCCTCGACCGTGTAGGTCCAGCGGCCCGGCGCGTCCGGCGTGACCTCCGCGCCCCAGCGGTCGGTACCGGGGGCTAGTTCACGCATCGGGGTCCAGGGGCCGGGGCGGCCGTCGGGGTCCTTGAGTACGACGTTGGCGGCGACGGCGTCGTGGCCCTCGCGGAACACGGTCGCCGAGACCTCGAACGTCTCACCGGTGACGGCCTTGGCCGGCCGGCGCCCCTGCTGGATCAGTGGGCGGACGTCCAGGACCGGTATACGACCGACGGCGGTATGCACGGCGGTGTGCACGGGGGGCGCGTCGGATGTTTCGGACGGTGCGCAGGCTGGGTTTGCCTTGGTACGGGGCGTCGGGGGTGCTGACGAGTGGTGCGTGGCGGGCATGACCGCTCCTGTCCGCATCAACGAGGGTGGGCGGAGGGATGTGGGGTCGGAGTACCGAGGGAGCCTTCCCACCCTAAACGGGTGAGCATTCCGGCACTTTGCTAACTACTCACGTGTATGTCTACGCACACGACCGGCCCCGTCGGGGGCGTACGGAGCCGGTCTACGCAGGTCCGTCACCTGAAGGGCGGCACTTGCAGGAGTTTGTTCGGCGAACCCGCTCCACGGCCGGACACCTTGCCGCGTTCCGCCCCGGAAACGAGTGCCCGGGCCACCTGCGCGGGCGAGGCGCGCGGATGGTCGGCGAGATACAGCGCGGCCGCACCCGCCACGTGCGGCGCCGCCATCGACGTACCGGAAGAGGTCCTACGGCCGGTGTCGCTCGCGGACGACGTGGAGGTGATCGACACCCCCGGGGCGAACAGGTCGACGGCGGAACCGTGATTGGAGAAGGCGGCGCGGGCGTCCCCGCGGCCGGTGGCGCCGACGGTGAGGGCCTCCTTGACATCGGCGGGGGATTCGAGGGCGGCGGCCCGTCCGCCGTTGCCCGCGGCGACGACGTAGGTGACGCCGGAGCGGATCGAGGCGCGGACGGCGGCGTCCAGCTGGGCGTTGTAGGGGCCGCCCAGGCTGAGGTTGGCGACCGCCGGTCCGCGGGCGTGCCGGGTGACCCAGTCGATACCGGCGATGGCCTGTGCGGTGGTGCCGGCGCCCGCGTTGTCGAGGACGCGTACGGCGACCACCCTCGCCCTGCCCGCGACGCCGACACCCTTGCCGGCGACGGTGCCGGCGACATGGGTGCCGTGGCCGTTGCCGTCGGAGGCGGTGCGGTCGCCGCCGACGAAGTCCCAGCCGTAGCTCGCCCGGCCGCCGAAGTCACGGTGAGTGATCCGGATGCCGGTGTCGATGACGTACACCGTCACCCCCGCGCCCGCCGACCTCGGCGAGGTGTAGCGGCCGTCGAGCGGCAGGCGCGGCTGGTCGATCCGGTCCAGGCCCCAGGACGGCGGGTCGCGGTCGGTGGTGCCTGCCTCCAGGGCCACGCGGGTGTCCTGGACGACGGACGCGACGCGCGGGTCGGCGGCGAGTCTGCGGGCCTGTCTCTCGTCGGCCGTGACGGCGAGGCCGTTGAGGACCGTGCCGTAGGTCTGGCTGATTCTCACCCCGTACGCGGCGGCGAGGCGCCGCCCGGCGGCGGACGACGCCCGGATGTCCCCCCTCAGCGTCACGAGGTAACTCCCGCGGACGGAGCCGGGTGTCCCGGCGCCGAGTATCCTCCCCTCCGGTGCGGCGTGCGCGGGCAGGCTGATGGCGGCGTGCGCGGGCGGCGTGACGGCCGAAAGGACCAAGGTCGTGGCGACCGCGGTCAGGCCCCCCGCCCGGCGCGGGCGCCGTGTGCGCGTCCGTGCCATGGTTCGCGTTCCCCTCCTCGACTCGGCACCCGCGGGCTTCGCCGCGCGCACCACTGGGCAGCCTCTCGTGCGGGGCGAAGCCCCACAAGGTGGCCTACCGGGTCTTACGGGGAGGGAATCGGCCATACGTGACGTACGGCGGTGTACAGCTGATTACGGCCGTGACGCCGGTACCGTCGTACGAGTCGCAGACACGGACGCACACCGCCGTGCGTCTCCTCCGTACGCATGTCGCGACGCACGTCCTTACGCAGTGCACGTCTTAAGCAGTGCACGTCCTTACGCACGCCGAGGTGGAATGTGAAGGCGATTCGTCGATTCACCGTCCGACCCCTTCTCCCCGAGCCCCTCCGGCCGCTCAGTGACCTGGCCCGCAATCTGCGCTGGTCATGGCACCCGGAAACCCGCGACCTCTTCCAGTCCGTCGACCCCGAGCGCTGGGCCGTCTCGGACGGCGACCCGGTGCGGCTGCTCGGCGGCGTCCGCCCCGCGCGCCTCGCCGAGCTGGCCGAGGACCGCCGGTTCCTGCGCCGGCTGACCGCGGCCGTCGACGACCTGCACGACTATGTGACCGGCGACCGCTGGTACCAGACCCAGACCGGCACCGCCGGCCTGCCGGCCGCCGTCGCCTACTTCTCGCCCGAGTTCGGTGTCACGGCCGCCCTGCCGCAGTACTCCGGCGGCCTCGGCATCCTCGCCGGCGACCATCTCAAGGCCGCCAGTGACCTGGGCGTCCCGCTGATCGGCGTGGGCCTTCTCTACCGGCACGGCTACTTCCGCCAGACCCTCTCCCGGGACGGCTGGCAGCAGGAGCACTATCCCGTGCTCGACCCCAACGAGCTGCCGGTGACCCTGCTGCGCGAGGACGACGGCACCCCGGCCCGGGTCTCCCTCGCCCTGCCGGGCGGCAAGTCGCTGCACGCGCGCATCTGGCTGGCGCAGGTGGGCCGCGTGCCTCTCCTCATGCTGGACTCCGACGTCGAGGAGAACGACCTCGGCGAAAGAGGGGTGACCGACCGGCTCTACGGCGGCGGGAGCGAACACCGGCTCCTCCAGGAGATGCTGCTCGGCATAGGAGGTGTCCGGGCGGTACGGACGTACTGCCGGCTCACCGGCCACGCCCCGCCGGAGGTGTTCCACACCAACGAGGGCCACGCGGGCTTCCTGGGCCTGGAGCGGATCGCCGAGCTGTGCGCCGGGGGACTGGACTTCGACTCGGCGTTGGAGGCGGTCCGCGCGGGCACCGTCTTCACCACCCACACCCCCGTCCCGGCCGGCATCGACCGCTTCGACCGCGAGCTGGTGGCCCGCCACTTCGGCCCCGACGCCGAACTCCCGCGCATCGACGTCGAACGCGTCCTGCGGCTGGGCATGGAGACCTACGAGGGAGGCGAGCCGAACCTCTTCAACATGGCGGTGATGGGCCTGCGCCTCGCCCAGCGCGCCAACGGGGTGTCCCTGCTGCACGGCAGGGTCAGCCGGGGCATGTTCGCCGGCCTGTGGCCCGGATTCGACGCCGACGAGGTGCCGATCACCTCCGTCACCAACGGCGTGCACGCCCCGACCTGGGTCGCCCCCGAGGTACTGCGGCTCGGTGCCCGCCAGGTCGGCGCCCAGCGGGCCGAGGACGCGCTGGCCGTCGGCGCGGGCGACCGCTGGGACGTGGTGGCCGACATCCCCGACCAGGACATCTGGGAGCTGCGGCGGGAGCTGCGCGAACAGCTGGTGGTGGAGGTACGCCGGCGGCTGCGCGCGTCGTGGCGGCAACGGGGCGCGGGTGAGGCGGAGTTGGGCTGGATCGACTCGGCGCTCGACCCCGGGGTGCTGACCATCGGCTTCGCGCGCCGGGTCCCGTCGTACAAGCGGCTGACGCTGATGCTGCGCGACCGCGACCGTCTGATGGATCTCCTCCTCCACCCCGAGCATCCGATCCAGATCGTGGTGGCGGGCAAGGCGCACCCGGCGGACGACGGCGGCAAGCGCCTGGTCCAGGAACTGGTCCGGTTCGCCGACGACCCGCGCGTCCGCCACCGCATCGTCTTCCTCCCCGACTACGGCATGGCGATGGCGCAGAAGCTGTACCCGGGCTGCGACATCTGGCTCAACAACCCGCTGCGCCCCCTTGAGGCCTGCGGCACGTCCGGCATGAAGGCGGCGCTGAACGGCTGTCTCAACCTCTCCGTCCTGGACGGCTGGTGGGACGAGTGGTTCCAGCCGGACTTCGGCTGGGCGATCCCCACGGCGGACGGCGTCGGCACGGACCCCGACCACCGCGACGACATCGAGGCGGCGGCGCTGTACGACCTCCTGGAGCAGCGCATCACGCCCCGCTTCTACGAACGCGGGCGCGCGGGCCTGCCCGACCGCTGGATCGCGATGGTCCGCCAGACCCTCACCCTGCTCGGCCCCAAGGTCCTGGCCGGGCGCATGGTCCGCGAGTACGTGGAACGCCTCTACGCCCCCGCGGCCCAGGCCCACCGCGCGATGACCCCGGACACGGCCCGCGAACTGGCCGCCTGGAAGGGGAAGGTGCGCGCCGCGTGGCACGCGGTGACGGTCGACCACGTGGAGACGTCGGTCGCGACGGCGACGGCGGAACTGGGCACGACGCTCGCGCTGCGCGTCCGCGTCGGCCTGGGCGACCTCGCGCCCGACGACGTCGAGGTCCAGGCGGTCTCGGGCCGCGTCGACGAGGAGGACCGCATCACGGACGGGTCCACGGTCCCCCTGAAACCGGTCTCGGGCCCCGACCTGGACGGCCGCTGGCTCTTCGAGGGCCCCCTGTCCCTGGACCGCACCGGCCCCTACGGCTACACCGTCCGCATCCTCCCCACTCACCGACTCCTCGCCTCCGGCGCGGAGTTGGGCGTGGTGGCGGTGCCCGCGGATGAACTGGCTCAGGGGGCGGGGGTGTTGATGCGGTAGCAGTCGGGCATGCCCCGGTGGAGGAGGGCAGGACCACTTCACCGGGGCCTCACCCCGCACCCTGTTCTCCGCCTGAGCTAGGATCCGTGCGATGGCCCTGACGACGAAAGACCTGGACCGGTTCGAGGCGTCGAGGCCCCGTCTTGAGGCCATCGCCTACCGTCTCCTCGGCTCCGCGAGCGAGGCCGAGGACGCCGTGCAGGAGGCGTTCCTGCGCTGGCAGGCCGCCGACGTCGACCGCGTCGAAGTCCCCGAGGCCTGGCTGACGAAGGTGCTCACCAACCTGTGCCTCAACCAGCTCACCTCGGCCCGCGCGCGGCGGGAGACCTACGTGGGCCAATGGCTGCCCGAGCCGCTGCTCGCCGGAGACCCCATGCTCGGCCCGGCCGACACCGCCGAGCAGCGCGAATCGGTCTCGTACGCGGTTCTCGCCCTGCTGGAGCGACTTTCCCCCAACGAGCGGGCGGTGTACGTGCTGCGGGAGGCCTTCGCATACCCGCACCGGGAGATCGCCGCGATCCTCGACATCACCGAGGCCGCCGGCCAGCAGATCTTCCACCGCGCCAGGAAGCACATCGCGGACGGCAGGGCCCGCACCGAGGTCGACGAGGCCGCCGCCCGGCGGATCGTCGAGGAGTTCCTCGCCGCCGCCACCAGCGGCCGGACCGAGCCGCTCGTGCGGCTGCTCACCCAGGACGCCCTCGCGATCGGCGACGGCGGCGGGAAGGTCCCGGCTCGCGCCAAGGCGTTCGAGGGCGCTCTCGCGGTCGCGAAGTTCATGCGGGGTCTGTTCAAACCCGGCGAGGCCAAGCGCGCCCTGGTCGGCGGATCGCCCGGGGTCTATGTCACGACCGCCAACGGTGCCCCCGCCGTCGTGGCGGTCCTCGACGGCCGGGTCATCGGCGTCATGTGCCTGGAGGTCACCGCCGAGGGCATCGCCGCGTTCCGTAACCAGGTCAACCCCGACAAACTCGAACGCGCGACCCGGCGATGGGCCGCCGCCGACCACGGGGAGCCCCTGCTCCACGCCTTCTGACCATGATGTGACGTGCTTCACATCGCACTCCTGTCAGGAAACGGCGGGCCGCCCGGTTCAGGTGGCGAACCGCTCAGCATCCGCTCAAGACAGGAGCAGAGAAATGCAGCACCGCATCATCGTCCTCGGGGCCGGATACACCGGAGCCACCGCCGCCGGGCGCCTTGCCAGGCGGCTGCGCCGCGAAGACGTCACCATCACTCTCGTCAACGCCGAGCCCGACTTCGTCGAGCGCGTCCGGATGCACCAGCTCGCGGTCGGCCAGGTCCTCAGGCCCCGGCCCCTCAGCGAGATGTTCGCGGACACCGGCGTCGAACTGAGGCTCGCGAAGGTCACCGGTGTCGACGTCGACCGCAGGACCGTCGCCGTCCTCGACGCGAACGGCGCCGGGGAACTGGAGTACGACAGCCTTGTGTACGCCCTCGGCAGCGGCTGGAACGACCAGGGCGTCCCCGGCACGGCCGAGCATGCCCACGAGATCGCCGGCCGCTCCGGAGCACTCCGGCTGCGCGAGCGTCTGGCCCGCCTGGACGCCGGGCAGCCCGTGGTCGTGGTCGGCGGGGGCCTCACCGGCGTGGAGTTCGCGACGGAGATCGCCGAGGCCCGACCCGACCTCGACGTCGCCCTCGTCGCCCGCGGCGGCCTCGGCGACTGGCTCTCGCCCAAGGGCAGCGGGCACCTGCGGAAGGTCGTCGACGGGCTCGGCGTCACCGTCCACGAGCACGCCGTCGTCACCGCCGTCGAGGCCGACCGCATCGTCCTTGTCGACGGCACGTCCATCCCGGCCGCGGTCACCGTGTGGGCCACCGGCTTCGCCGTCCACCCGATCGCGAGGGCCACCACTCTGGAGGTCACCGACACGGGCCAGATCGTGGCCGACGGGACCATGCGCTCGGTCTCGCACCCGGACGTGTACGCCATCGGTGACGCGGCCATGGTGACGGGCCCCGGTGACAAGCCGCTGCGGATGTCGTGCGCCTCGGGTGTCCCTACCGCGTGGCAGGCTGCCGACGCCATCGCGGCGCGCCTGACCGGCGGGAAGCTCCCGAACGTGTCGCCCCGCTACTTCAACCAGTGCATCTCGCTGGGCCGCAGGGAGGGCCTGATCCAGTACGTCACCGCCGACGACCGCGCTGTCCGGGCGGCCCTGACAGGACGGCTCGCCGCCGTCTACAAGGAGCTGGTCTGCAAGGGCGCGGCCTGGGGCGTGGCCAACCCGCTGCTGGGGATGCCGACCCGGCGCCGCCGCGTGGTCCGGGAGCCGGTCCGTGCGGGTTCGGCGGTCAGCACATCGGCCTGACTTCTCCGGCGGTCATCGGAGTGATGAGGCCAGGGCGTCGATGAGCCGTTCGTCGAAGCGGGGTTGGGTGTGGCCGGCGTTTCGGGGGGCAGTCGGACGACTCGGACTCACGCAGATGAGGGGAGGCCCCGGTGAACGCGAGTGCTTCGGTGCGGAGCGGTGGGATCGAGGTGAAGCGGGCCGCGCGGGGACCCGTGGTGGAGGGGGCCGCGCGGGCCGGGTTTGCCGCGCGGGGTGTGATTTATCTGCTGGTGGGCGGGCTGGCGCTTCAGATCGCCTTCGGGGATCAGGGGGAGGAGGCCGACCGGCGGGGGGCCCTCGGGGAGATCGCGCAGCGGCCCTTCGGCGCCGTGATGCTGTGGGTGTTGGGTATCGGGCTGGCCGGGATGGCGTTGTGGCGGCTGTCCGAGGTTGTGTTCGGGGCGGCCGGAGCCGACGGGCGTACCGCGAAGAAGCGGGTGCCCTCGCTGGCCCGGGCCGTCTTCTACGGCTTCGTCGCCTACTCCGTGCTGGCGCTCGCCGCCGGTTCCGGGGACGGGGGCGGCTCCAGCGACCGGCAGTCCAAGGACGTCACCGCCCGGGTGCTCGGGGTGACGGGTGGGCAGTGGATCGTCGGGATCGCCGGAGTCGGGATCGCCGTCGCCGGGCTGTGGATCGGGTTCCGGGCGGTGACCCGGAAGTACCACGAGAAGCTGCGGCTGGGGGAGATGTCCCGGCGTACCCGGCAACTGGTGGACGTCACCGGGGTGGGCGGCGGCGCCGCGCGTGGGCTGGTGTTCGCCGCGGCGGGGGTCTTCGCCGTGCGCGCGGCCGTCGAGTACCAGCCGGATCAGGCCAAGGGGCTCGACGACACGCTGCGCTCGTTCGCCCATACGCCGGTGGGGCCGGGGTTGTTGGTCTGTGTCGCGGCTGGGCTGGTGCTGTTCGGGCTGTTCTCGTTCGCCATGGCACGCTGGCGCAAGGTCTGACCCGCCGGGCTAGGCCGGCTCCGGGTCGCACAAGGCCCGCAGTACCGTTCCGCAACGGCGGGCGTACGCCTGTTGCAGGCCCCGGGTGGCCGGGCCGCCCGCCTTCGCGTACCACTTCGCGGCGCGGCTGAACGCGGTGATCGTCAGCCAGACCGTGCCGTCGCCCGTGCGGTCGACGACGAAGGACTCCTCGCCGGATTCGGGATGGCCGGGGAGCGTGCCGTAGGCCCAGCCGGCGCGGCGGTGTTCCTCCGTCGTCCAGATGACTCGGCAGGGGGCCTTGATGAGGCCGGCGAGGGTGATCGTGACGTCGACGGAAGGGGCCGCGCGGTCGGCGGTCGCCTCCACGCCCACGCCCATGGCCCGGTGCATTTCCCAGGTCATGACCGCTTCGGCGGCCCGTCGGAAGATGTCGTGGCCCTCGCCGACGCGCGTGCGGACGTGCAGCGGGCGGAAACCGGGCGGGCAGAAGCCGGGGCGCTCGCGGGTCGCGCCGACTTCGTCGTACGTGAAGTCCTCGGGACGAAGGGGAGGCATGGGCGGTATGGACGGCATGGGAGACAAGGGTAGGGCGGTACCCGGGGATGCCTTCGTCCCGGGTACCGCCCCAGCCACCGGGGAACTAGCTGACGTTGACCGCCGACCAGGCCGCCGCGACAGCCTTGTACTCGGTGCTGCTGGTGCCGCCGTACAGCGCCGAGGCCGCCGAGAGGGTGCCCGTGCGGGCGGCCTTGTAGTTGGTCGTCGACGTGAAGTACGTCGTCAGCGCCTTGTACCAGATCTGCAGCGCCTTGTCGCGGCCGATGCCGGTGACCGTGGAGCCGTTGGACGTCGGCGAGTTGTAGCTCACGCCGTTGATCGTCTTCGCGCCGCTGCCCTCCGAGAGGAGGTAGAAGAAGTGGTTCGCGACGCCGGACGAGTAGTGGACGTCCTTGCTGCCGACGGACGAGGACCAGGAGTCGGCCGAGCCGCCGTCCTTGCTGGGCTTGTCCATGTAGCGCAGCGGGGTGCCGTCCCCGTTGATGTCGATCTCCTCGCCGATGAGGTAGTCACCGGTGTCGTTGGAGTTGCCCGCGTAGAACTCCACGCCCGTGCCGAAGATGTCCGAGGTCGCCTCGTTGAGACCGCCGGACTCGCCCGAGTAGTTCAGGCCCGCGGTGTTGGAGGTGACGCCGTGGCTCATCTCGTGGCCGGCCACGTCCAGCGAGGTCAGCGGGTTGACGTTGCCCTCGCCGTCGCCGTACGTCATGCAGAAGCAGCTGTCGTCCCAGAACGCGTTGACGTACGCGTTGCCGTAGTGGACGCGGGAGTAGGCGGCCACGCCGTTGTTCTTGATGCCGCTGCGCCCGAAGGTCGACTTGTAGAAGTCCCAGGTCTCCTGGGCGCCGTAGGCGGCGTCGACGGCGGCCGTCTGGTCCGTGGTGGAGCTGGAGGCCGCGCCGGTGCCCCAGGTGTCGTCGGCGTCCGTGAACAGGGTGCCCGCGGAGGAGGACGTGGCGTGGGCCTTGTTGTACGTCTTGTGGCCGCCGCGCGTGCCGTCGGTCAGCTGGTACGTCGAGCCCGACAGGGTCGTGTTGAGGCTGACCGTGCCCGAGTAGAGGCTCTTGCCGGTGCCGGTCTCGATGCCCTGGTACTCGTAGAGCTTCTTGCCGGTGGCCGCGTCGGTGATGACGTGCAGCTGGTTCGGGGTGCCGTCGTCCTGGAGGCCGCCGATGACCGTCTCGTAGGCGAGGGTCGGCGTGCCGTTGCCGGCCCAGATCACCTTGCGGGGGGCCTGGTCGGCGGTGGTGGCCTCCGAGCCCGCGGCCTTGGCCGCGGTCAGCGCCTGCTTCTGGGCCTTGGCGGTGGCGGCCTGCGGGGTCAGTGTGGACACCTTGATGGTGGCCTTGACCGCCTTGGTCACGCTCTGGGTCGCGCCGGAGGCGGACTCGTGGACGACCAGGTCGCCGCCGAGGACCGGCAGACCGGCGTAGGTGCGCTCGTAGCGGGTGTGAACCGTGCCGTCGGCGTCCTTGAGGACGTCCTTGACGACCAGCTTCTCCTTGGTGCCGAGACCTATCGCCTGGGCGGTCTCGGGCGCGTCGGCCTGCTGCTGCTTGATCAGGGTGGTGCGGGCGGCGGCCGACAGCTGGACCGGGGCGCCCTTGAGGGCGACCTTGCCGGTGGTCTCCGCCGGGGTCTGGGCAGCGGCACTGCCGGAGGTCAGTCCGGTGGTGACCAGGGCACCGGCCGCGACGGCGGTGGCGATGGCCAGCGTGGTCCGCTTGTGACGCGCGTAGAGGGGAGTCACACAAGCTCCTTGAGGGGGGTGGGGGGTGCCCGGGCGGCGTGGGGATGTCGCCCGAAGCTGTGGTGAGGTTGTGCGGCGGTTGGCACGAAGCCTCGCATTGAGGTCGCGTACATGTCATGACCCTTCTGTGATGTTGGCCGAAAATCGACCGACAGGTGAACATTGCGGGAATGTAAACAGACTTGACCTGGGTAAAGCGCCAACAGGGCGTCGGTAAGCGGCTGGCAAAAAGAGGACGCCGCCCCGGAGGAATGACCTCCGGGACGGCGCCGTGTGCGGTCGCAGGGCCTACGGGAAGGTGAGCTTCCAGCTGTTGATGTAGCCGGTGTCCTGGGCCGCGTTGTCCTGAACTCTCAGCTGCCACACGCCGTTGGCGACCTCGGAGGAGGCGTTCACCGTGTAGGTGGTGCTGAGGTTGTCCGTGCTGCCGCCGGTGCTGTACGCCTTCAGCGTGTACGCCGTGCCGTCGGGGGCCACCAACTGCACCTGGAGGTCACCGATGTAGGTGTGCACGATGTCCACGCCGACCTGGAGGTTGGACGGCGCGTTGCCGGTCCGGCCGGAGACGGTGACCGAGGACGTCACCGCCGCCCCGTTGTCCGGGATCGACACATCGGCGGTGTTCTCGAAGGAGGTGCCGCCACCGCCGCCGCCACCGGGCCGCGTGCCGACCGCGACGCCCGCCCACGCGTTCTGCACCGCCGTGTACTCGGCGCTCGTCGTGCCGTACAGCTCACCGGCCGCCGCGAGCGTCCCGGTGCGGGCCGCCGCGTAGTTGGTGGTCGAGGTGAACTTCGTGGTCAGCGCGCGGAACCAGATCTTCTCCGCCTTGTCGCGGCCGATACCGGTGACCGCAAGGCCGTCCGAGGTGGGCGAGTTGTAGGTGACGCCGTTGATCGTCTTGGTGCCGCTGCCCTCCGAGAGGAGGTAGAAGAAGTGGTTCGCGGGACCCGACGAGTAGTGCACGTCGATCGAGCCGATGCCCGAGTACCAGGCATCCCTCGACGCGCCGTCCTGGCTCGGCCGGTCCATGTAACGCAGCGGCGAGCCGTCGCCGTTGATGTCGATCTCCTCGCCGATGAGGTAGTCACCGACGTCCGAGGAGTTCGCCGCGTAGAACTCCACCGAGGTGCCGAAGATGTCCGAGGTCGCCTCGTTCAGGCCGCCGGACTCGCCGGAGTAGTTCAGCCCCGCGGTGTTGGCGGTGACGCCGTGCGTCATCTCGTGGCCGGCCACGTCGATGGCGGTCAGCGGGTGGGTGTTGCCCGAGCCGTCGCCGTACGTCATGCAGAAGCAGCTGTCCTGCCAGAACGCGTTGACGTACGCGTTGCCGTAGTGGACCCGGGAGTACGCGGCCACGCCGTCGCCGCGGATGCCGGAACGGCCGTGCACGTTCTTGTAGTAGTCCCAGGTCAGGGCCGCGCCGTAGTGTGCGTCGGCGCCCGCGGTCTCCGTGTTGGACGCGGCGCCGTTGCCCCAGACGTCGTCGGCGCCGGAGAACAGCGTGCCGGTGCCGGAGGTACCCCGGTTCAGGTTGTACGTCCGGTGGCCACCGCGCCCGCCGTCCGTGAGGTTGTACGTCGACCCGGACTGCGTGGTGCCCAGCGTCACCGAGCCGCTGTACATGGTGTTTCCGGTGCCGGTCTCGACGCCCTGGTACTCGTAGAGCTTCTCGCCGGTGGCCGCGTCGGTGACGACGTGCAGCTCGTTCGGGGTGCCGTCCTCCTGGAGGCCCCCGACGACCGTCTCGTACGCCAGGACGGGTGTGCCGTTCGCCGCCCAGATCACCTTGCGCGGCGCGCGGTTGGTGTCCGCCTTCTCCGCGCCGGCGGCCTTGGCGAGCGTCAGCGCCTGCTTCTCGGCCTTCGACGCGGCGAGCGTGGGGGTGAGCGAGGCGACCTTGATGGTAGCCCTGGTGGCCTTCACCACGCCCTCGGTCGCGCCGGACTTCGCCTTGTCGACGACCAGGTCGCCGCCGAGGACCGGCAGACCGGCGTAGGTGCGCTCGTAGCGGGTGTGGACCGTGCCGTCGGCGTCCTTGACGACGTCCCGGACGACGAGCGCCTCCTGGGCGCCCAGGCCCAGCTCCTTGGCGGTGGCCGCCTTGCCGGCGTCGGCCGCGCGGATCAGCTCGGCGCGCTGGGCGGGGGTGAGCTGGACCGACTCGGCGCCCGGGCGGGCGGCCTGCTCGGGGGCGGCCGTCGCCGCGCCGGACTGCACGGCGGCGGCGATGAGCGCGGAGACGCCGACGAGGGCGACGGCCGCGGCCTTGCGGTGCGAGGTGTGGGGGGTGCGTCTGCGAGAGGAACTGCTTCTCACCACTGACTCCTTCTGCTGGACACGACAAAGGCGGTGCGCAGAACGGTGTTGCTGTGGGGTTGCTGTGAAGTGGCAGTGGGAAGAGTGGCACTGGATGGCACTCCTTGTCAGGAGCGCGTCAGGAAGTTGGCCGGAAAGGGTCCGTTGTCCGGGGGTTCATGTTCGATAAACGGATATGTGGCGCAGTGCTAGGCGCCGTGCCAAGTCCGCCACAGCGCCGCGTACGCCCCGTCCGCCGCCACCAGCTCCTCGTGCGTGCCGAGTTCGGTGAGCCGGCCGTCCTCCATCACCGCCACCCGGTCCGCGTCGTGCGCGGTGTGCAGCCGGTGCGCGATCGCGATGACCGTACGGCCCTGGAGTACGGCGGCCAGGGCGCGCTCGGTGTGCCGGGCGGTCGTCGGGTCGAGCAGCGCCGTCGCCTCGTCCAGGATCAGTGTGTGCGGGTCGGCCAGCACCACCCGGGCCAGGGCGAGTTGCTGCGCCTGCGAGCCGTCCGTACGCAGACCCGTGCCGCCCAGGCCGCAGTCGAGGCCGCCGGGCAGCTCCCGCACCCAGCCGTCGGCGCCGACCGCGGCCAGCGCCGCCCACAACCGCTCGTCGGAAGCGGCCGGTTCGGCGATCAGCAGGTTGTCGCGGACCGTGCCCAGGAAGACATGGTGCTCCTGCGTGACCAGCACCACCTGCCGGCGCAGCGTCTCCGGCGCCAGCTCCGCCACCGCCACCCCGCCCACCGTGACCGTGCCCGAGGTCGGCGCGTCCACCCCCGCGAGCAGCCTGCTCAGCGTGGTCTTCCCGGCGCCGGACGGGCCGACCACCGCGAGCCGCTCCCCGGGGGTCACCGTCAGGTCCACCCCGCGCAGCACCTCGCCGCCGCGCTCGTAGGCGTAACGCACCCCGGTCACGTCGATCCGGTCGCCGGCGGGGGTCGCCCCCGCGTTCTCCGCACCCGCCGGCGCCCCCGCCAGACCCTCCACCCGGGCGAAGGAGGCGTTGCTGGACTGGAGTTGCTCCACCCGCACCAGGATCTGGTCCAGCGGCTCGGTGAACTGCTGGAGATACAGCGCCGCCGCGACCACCGCGCCCAGGCTCACCGCGCCCCGCCCGTGCAGCACGCCGCCGAGCAGCAGCACACCCGCCACCGGCAGCGCGTACGACACCTCGATCACCGGGAAGAACACGGTCCGCAGGTACAGGGTGTGGAAGCGGGTGCGCCGCGCCGTCTCCAGCGCGTCCCGGCTCGCCGCCGTACGCCGCTCCCCGAGCCGGAAGGCATCGACGGTACGGGCCCCGGCGGCGGTCGAGGCGAGGGCCTCGGCGACCTCCGAGTCCGCCGCACCCTGGGCGAGATAGCCCGAGCGGGCCCGGCGCAGATACCAGCGCAGCGCGAACCAGATCGGGGTCAGCCCCAGCACCCCGACCGCCCCGAGCAGCGGGTCGATCACGAACACGGCGGCGAGCGTGAACAGCGCCTGCACACCGCACACCAGCAGCTCGGGCCCCGCGTCCCGCAGCGTGGTGCCGACGGCCGCCACGTCGGCGGTGCCGCGCGTGGTCAGATCGCCGGTGCCGGCCCGCTCCACGACCGACGCGGGCAGCGCCAGCGTCCGGTCGACGAACTCCTCCCGCACGCGTCCCAGCGTCCGCTCCCCGAAGCGGTGCCCCGCGTACCGCGCCCAGCGGACCAGGAGCAGCTGGGCGAGCGCGCACAGCACGATCACGCCGGCCAGCCGGTCCACCGCCCCGGCCCCGCGCCCGTCGCGCACCTCGTCGATGATCCGGCCCAGCAGCCAGGGCCCGGCCAGCCCCACCCCGGCGGCCAGCACATTCAGCAGCAGCACCCCGGCCACGGGCCGGCCGTCGGCCCGCACCAGCCGCCCCACGGCCCGCCGCACCTCGGCGGACCCGGCGACCGGCAGCCGCCCCCCGTCGGACGTCACCGCACCGCCTCCTCGTCCTCGGCGTCCCGGGCCACCAACTCCCGGTAGCCCGGCTCCCGTTCCAGCAGCTCCCGGTGGTGGCCGGCCGCCACCACCTTCCCGTCGGCCAGGTAGAGCACGGTGTCCGCGCAGTCCAGAACGAGCGGGGACGTCGTCGTGACGACCGTCGTACGGCCCGCGCGGGCCGCCCGCAGCCGCTCGGCCACCGCCGCCTCCGTGTGCGCGTCGAGCGCAGACGTCGGCTCCATGGCCAGCAGCACCTCGGGCTCGGCGAGCAGGGCCCGGACCAGCCGGACCCGCTGGCGCTGGCCGCCGGAGAGACTGCGGCCCTGCGCGGTCACCGGGGCGTCCAGGCCCTCCGTCAGCCCCTGCACGATGTCGTCGGCGGCAGCCGCCCGCACCGCCCGCCGCACCTCCTGCGGGCCGGGCTCGCGGCGCCCGCCCACCACCTCGCGCAGCGGTCCCGCGAACAGGTCGGACTCGTTGTCCGCGACCAGGATCCTGGCCCGCACCTGCGGCAGCGGGATCGCGTCGAGCCGGACCCCGCCCCAGGTGACGTCGGTCGGGCCCAGCCGCCCGAGCCGGTCGACCAGGGCGGTCAGCTCGGCGGGGCGCGCCCCCACCAGCGCGGTCAGCCGGCCCGGCGGCACCCGGACGCCCGAACCGGGGTCGTGCAGCACCGACGGCTCGGCGGGCGCGTCCGTCGTCCCGGTGTCCGGATCGGGCTCGATCCGCAGCAGCCGTACGACCCGGTCGGCGGCGACGACACCCCGGCTGAGCTGGTAGCCCATGTCGACGAGGAACGCCACCGGGCCGACCAGCACGGCGACATAGCCGTACACCGACACCAACTGGCCGATCGTCAGCTCCCCCTGCGCGGCGAGCCGGGCCGCCAGCCAGGTCACCACGGCGAGGAACAGCCTCGGCAGGCCCACACCGAGCGAATTGAGCCAGCTGGCGGACGAGCCCACCCGGTAGCCCTGCTCCCGCAGCCGCCCCGAGTCCCGCCGGAACCCGTCCGCGAACAGGCCCTTCCCGCCCAGCCCGTTGAGCACCCGCAGCCCGCCCGCGAGGTCCCCGATCCGCGCGGTGAGCACCCCCTGCCGCTCCCGGTACTCGGCCTCCGCACCCCGTAGCCGCCGCATCAGCGGCCCGACGAGTACGGCGGTCAGCGGCATCCCCAGCAGGACGACGCCGGCCAGCAGCGGTGACACGGAGAGCAGGAGTCCGGCCACGAAGACGTAGACGACCAGCGAGCCGACGCCGGGCCCGATCACCGTCAGCGCGTTGGAGATGGTGAACACGTCCCCCACGCCGATCGTGACGACCTCCCCGGTCCCCACCCGGCGGCGCAGCGCGTCCCCCAGCCGCACCGCGTGGCCGACGGTCACCTTGATCGTGCGGAAGTAGGCGTCCATGCGCAGCCGGGTCATCGTGCGGTGCCGCATGATGCTCACCCAGGCGTTGCCCGCTCCGACCACCGTCAGGGCCGCCGTCCAGCCGACGAGCGCCGCCGTGTCGCCGCGCTCGAGACCCTCGTCCACCGCCTTCGACAGCAGATACGGCGACACCGCCATCAGCACCATCCAGCCGCTGGCCAGCGCCGCCCCGGCCACCGCCCGCCACGGCTGACAGCGCACCAGCCAGGCCAGGAAGGCCCAGCCGCCCCGACAGTCGGGGGTGCCGGGATCCTCGTACGCGTCGACCGCCGTCACGCCAGACTGTCCCGCCATGCTCGGTGCAGATCCGCGAATCTCCCGGTACCGGCGATGAGTTCGGCCGGGCTGCCGTCCTCGACGATCCCGCCGTGCTCCATGACCAGCACCCGGTCGGCGATCTCCACGGTCGACAGCCGGTGCGCGATCACCACCGCCGTACGGCCCTCCAGGACCGTCGACATCGCGCGCTGCACCGCCCGTTCACCCGGGACGTCCAGCGAACTGGTCGCCTCGTCGAGGATCAACACCGCCGGGTCGGCGAGCAACGCCCGTGCGAACGCGACGAGTTGGCGCTGCCCGGCGGAGATACGGCCGCCGCGCTTGCGGACGTCGGTGTCGTAGCCGTCGGGCAGCGCGCTGATGAACTCGTGCGCGCCGATCGCCTTCGCCGCCCGCTCGATCTCCTCCCGGGAGGCGTCGGGGCGGCCGATGGCGATGTTCTCGGCGACCGTGCCGGAGAACAGGAACGCCTCCTGCGTCACCATGACCACCCCGCGCCGCAGCTCCGCCACCGTCAGCTCGCGCAGGTCGACCCCGTCGAGCAGCACCCGGCCGTGGGACGGGTCGTAGAAGCGGGCGAGCAGCTTGGCCAGCGTGGACTTGCCCGCGCCGGTGGAGCCGACGACGGCGACCGTCTGCCCGGCGGGCAGCGTGAGCTCGAAGCGGGGGAGCACCTCGCCGCCGGTGCGGTAGCCGAAGGAGACACCGTCGAACACGACCTCGCGACCGGGCTGTTCGCCCCGCAGGGCGGGAAGTTCCCCGGGTGTGGCGGGCTCCGGCACGGACGGTGTCTGCGCGAGGAGCCCCGCGATCTTCTCCAGCGACGCGGCGGCCGACTGGTAGGAGTTGAGGAACATGCCGAGCCGGTCGATGGGGTCGTAGAGCCGCCGCAGATACAGCACGGCCGCCGCCAGCACCCCCAGCTCCAGCGTGCCGTCCGCCACCCGTTGGGCACCCCACAGCACGATCAGCGCGACGGCCGTGTTGGCCACCAGGCGGGAGCCGGTGACGTACCGGGCCATCTCCAGGAGCGCGTCGCCGTTGGTGCGTTCGTGCCGCCGGTTGAGGACCTGGAAGTCCGCGTCGTTGACGGCCTCGCGGCGGAACGCGCGCACCGGGCGGATGCCGTTCATCGTCTCCACGAACTTCACGATCACGGCCGCGATGGCGGTGGACCGCGCCGTGAACACCCGGCCGACGCGCTGCCGGTAGGACCGCACGAGCAGATACAGCGGCACGAGGGAGGCCACCGCGACGGCGCCCAGGCCCAGGTCCAGCCAGAGCAGCATCGCGGAGATGAACACGAAGGACAGGACGACCGTCACCAGCTCCTGGAGGCCCTCGTCGAGGAGCTCGCGCAGGGCCTCCACGTCGTTGGTGGAGCGGGAGATGAGCCGGCCCGAGGTGTAGCGCTCGTGGAAGTCGATGCTGAGCGCCTGCGCGTGCCGGAAGATCCGGCCCCGCAGGTCGAGGAGCACGTCCTGGTTGACGCGGGCGGCGGCGATCAGGAACGCGTACTGCAGCGCGCCGGAGACCAGCGCGCACAGCAGATAGCCGACGCCCACCGCGATCAGCGGCCCGTGGTCGCTCGCCCGGAAGGCCGGTACGGCGCGGTCGATGGCGTACGCCACCAGCAGCGGGCCCGCCTGCACCGCCGCCTGCTGGAGCAGCAGCAGGAGCGTGGTGAGGGCGACCCGTGCCTTCAAGGGGGCGAGCAGGGAGCGCAGCAGCGTGCCCGTGGCCCCGGGCGGGGTGGGCAGGACGTCCTTGTCGAACGGGTCGTCGGAGGCTCGGGGAGGTGGTTCCTCCAGCTGGTCGGTGGTGGGGGAGGAGGTCGTGGGGGCGGTCATCGGTCGTCCTCCTGGCGGCCGGATCCTGACATGAGGTGGGCGTACTCGGGGTTGCCGCGCAGCAGTTCCTGATGGGTACCCACGGCGGTGATCCGGCCGCCGGACAGCAGGGCGACCCGGTCGGCGAGGAGCACGGTGGAGGGGCGGTGGGCGACGATCAGCGCGGTGGTGTCGGCGAGGACCCGGCGCAGCGCGGCCTCCACGGCGGCCTCGGTGTGGACGTCGAGCGCGGAGAGCGGGTCGTCGAGGACGAGGAACCGGGGCCGTCCGACGACCGCGCGGGCGAGCGCGAGCCGCTGGCGCTGGCCGCCGGAGAGGCTCAGCCCCTGCTCGCCGACCTGCGTGCCGGTGCCCTGCGGCAGGGCGTGCACGAAGTCGGCCTGGGCGACGCCGAGGGCCCGCTCCAGCTCGGCGGGGCCGGCCTCGGCGTCGGTGCCCATCAGCACGTTCTCCCCGACGCTCGCCGAGAACAGGGTGGGCTCCTCGAAGGCGACGGCGACCTTCGACCGCAGCTGAGCCCGGGACATCGCGGTGACGTCCTCGCCGTCGAGGGTGATCCGGCCGGCGGTCACCTCGTGCAGCCGGGGGACGAGCGCGGTCAGCGTGGTCTTCCCGCTGCCGGTGGCGCCGACCAGGGCCATCGACTCACCGGGCCGGATGTGCAGGTCGACGCGGTTCAGCGTGGGCGTGGAGGCGGGGTCGGCGTCCGGGTAGCGGAAGACGACGCCGTCGAACCGGAGTCCGCCGTCCCGGCGATCCGCCTCGGCCGTTGCGTCCTCGGCCGTTCTGTCCTCGGCCGTTCTGTCCGCATGGACAACGGTGTCTTTCTCCGGTTCCTCGTCCATCACCTCGAAGTACCGCTCGGTCGCCGTGGCCGCCTCCTGGCTCATCGCGAGCAGGAAGCCGATCGAGTCCACCGGCCAGCGCAGCGCGAGCGCCGTCGACAGGAAGGCGACCAGCGTGCCCGCCGACAGCTCCCCGTCCGCGACCTGCACCGCGCCCAGCACCAGCGCCGCCCCGATCGCCATCTCCGGCAGCGTGACGATCACGGCCCAGATCGTCGCGAGGAGCCGCGCCTTGCCCAGCTCCGTGCCGCGCAGCTTCGTCGACAGCTCGCGGAAGGCCCGCGCCTGGCTGCGGTGCCGGCCGAAGCCCTTGATGATCCGGATCCCGAGGACGCTCTCCTCGACGACCGTCGTCAGATCGCCGACCTGGTCCTGCGCGCGCCGCGCCACGACCGCGTACCGGTGCTCGAAGACCACGCACATCACCATGACCGGGATCGCGGGCCCCAGGATCACCAGCCCGAGCGTCCAGTCCTGGAGCAGCATGATGATCACGCCGACCAGTATGGTCACGGTGTTGACCAGCAGGAACGTCAGCGGGAAGGCGAGGAACATACGCACCAGACCCAGATCCGCGGTCGCCCGGGACAGCAGCTGGCCCGAGGGCCACCGGTCGTGGAACGCCACCGGCAGCCGCTGGAGGCGCCGGTACAGAGCGGCCCGCATCTCCGCCTCGACATGCGACAGCGGGCGCGCCACCAGCCAGCGCCGCATGCCGAACAGACCGGCCTCCGTGAACCCGAGCAGCAGCAGGTACAGCGCCCCCAGCCACACCCCCGCCGGGTCCTGGTCGGCGATCGGCCCGTCCACCATCCACTTCAGGACGAGCGGGATCACCAGCCCCACGCAGGAGGCCACGACCGCGACGAAGGCGGCCGTGAACACCCGCGCCCGCACCGGCCGTACATACGGCCACAGGCGCAGCAGCGTCCGCACCGCGGACCGGTCCTCGGTGTTCTCACGTGTCGTCGGCATCACGGGCGAGCCTACGGACCGGCACTGACAACGCCCACCGAGTTTTGGCCGGACCCGGCTCGGGCGCTGGTCCTACGACCTGCGTGTTCGAGGAACCGTACGACATCGCCGGCCGGTCAAGTCGTAGGACGGCATCACCCGATCGGTTGATGCCGGCCGGAGCGGCTCGGGCGATGCGGCGGGCCGTGCCGCGGCGGAACCCTGGTGTCATGCCCGTCATCGAAGTCATGGATCTGCGCAAGTCCTACGCCGGCCGCCCCGCCGTCGACGGTGTCTCCTTCGCCGTCGAGGAGGGCGAGATCTTCGGCGTCCTCGGCCCGAACGGCGCCGGGAAGACCACCACCGTCGAGTGCGTCGAGGGACTGCGCGTCCCCGACTCCGGCGTCGTACGCGTCACCGGCCTCGACCCCGTCGCCGACCACGCGCGCGTGGCCCGCGTCCTGGGCGCCCAGCTCCAGGAGAGCGAACTCCAGGCCAAACTCACCGTCCGCGAGGCCCTGGAGCTGTACGCCGCCTTCTACCCGAAACCGCTGGACTGGGGACCGCTGGCCGAGCGCCTGGGCCTGACGGCGAAGCTCACGACCCGGTTCGGGAAGCTCTCCGGCGGCCAGAAGCAGCGCCTGTTCATCGCGCTCGCCCTCATCGGCGACCCCCGGATCGTCGTCCTCGACGAACTGACCACCGGGCTCGATCCCCGGGCCCGCCGCGACACCTGGGAGCTCATCGAGGACGTACGCACGCGTGGCGTCACGGTGCTGCTGGTCACCCACTTCATGGAGGAGGCGCAGCGGCTCTGCGACCGGATCGCGGTGATCGACAAGGGGCGGGTCGCCGCCCTGGACACCCCGGCCGGGCTGATCCGCCGCTCGGCGGGCTCCACCGTCATCAGCTTCACCCCGTCCGCCCCGCTCGACGAGGCCGAACTGAACGCGCTGCCCGCGCTCGCCTCGGTCGAGCACCGGGACGGCCGGATCACCCTCGCGGGCACCGACGAGACCGTCAACGCCGTCATCACCCTCCTTGCCCGCCACCGCGTCACCGCCCGCCAACTCCGCGTCTCCGACGCCACGCTCGACGACGCGTTCCTCGACCTGACCGGGGACGCCACGAAGGAGGCAGCCGTATGAACACCGCAGTCCTGCGCACCGAGGTCCGCCTCTTCCGCCGCGAACCCGGCGCCCTCTTCTGGATCCTGTTCTTCCCGACCCTCCTCCTGGTGATCCTCGGCTCCATCCCGTCCTTCCGGCAGCCCAGCGCCGATCTCGGCGGTCTGCGCACGGTCGACGCCTACGTCCCGGTGGCCGTCCTGCTCGGCCTGATCGTCGGCGGCCTGCAGTCGATGCCGCAGACCCTCACCGGCTACCGCGAGCGCGGCATCCTGCGCCGTATGGCCACGACACCGGTACGGCCGTCCGCCCTGCTGTCCGCGCAGATGGCGGTGTACGGCGGGGCCGCCCTGGCGTCGGCGCTGCTCGCGCTCCTGGTGGGGCGGCTCGCCTTCGACGTACGAGTGCCGAAGCAGCCCCTGGGATACCTCCTCGCGCTGCTGCTCGCCGCCGCCGTCGCCCTCGCGCTGGGCGCCGTGATCTCGGCGCTGTCCCGCACCACGAAGATCGCCGGCGCGATCGGTTCCGCGGTGTTCTTCCCGTCGATGTTCACCGCGGGCGTGTGGCTCCCGGTGCAGGCCATGCCGGACACGCTCGCCCGGATCGTCGGCTGCACCCCCTTCGGCGCCGCCGCCGAGGCCCTGAACCGGGCCGCCGCCGGCCACTGGCCCGGCTGGACCCACCTCGCCGTCATGGCCGCCTGGACGGTCCTGCTGACGGCGGGGGCGGCCCGCTGGTTCCGCTGGGAGTGAGCGCGCCCGTGCCGGACACTGGGGCCGTGACGAACACCGTGCCAGTGGAGCCCCGGGCCTCCTTCGACAGCTGGGGGCCGTACGCGCTGCTGGCCGCCGGTGTCGTCGCGGCGGCACTCTCCGCGCGACTGGTCGGCATGGACCGGCCCGCGGTCGTCGCCTCGGCCGTACTCGTGACCGCGGGCGCCGTCCTACAGGTGTGGTGGGGGAGGCTGAAGCGGGGGCGGCCGGGCCCGAGCCGGACCGGTGCGTGCCTCTACTTCCTGCGCTGGGCCCTCGGGTTCGTCCTGACCTGGCTCAACCCGTTCTTCGCCTTCTACGCCGTGGCCGGCTACTACACCGCCGCCCGGGAGCTGCCCCGCCGGCTGCTGCTGCCCGGTCTGTTCCTGACCGCGGTCACCATGGCCGGCAGCGAGGTGGGCGGCATGCCGCCGCACGGGCTGATCCTCTGGACCGGCTTCCTCCTCGTCCTCGGCGTCAACATGGGCATCGTCAGCGTGTTCACCCGGTTCACCGACCAGGAGCAGGAACGCGCCCGCGTCCAGGCCGAGACCATCGCCGAACTGGAACGCACCAACACCGCGTTGCAGCAGGCCCTCGACGAGAACGACGCCCTGCACGCCCAACTCCTCGTCCAGGCACGGGAGGCCGGGGTCGCCGACGAACGCCGGCGGCTGGCCGCCGAGATCCACGACACCATCGCCCAGGGCCTGACCGGCATCATCGCCCAGCTCCAGGTCGTCGCGAGCGCCCCCGACCTCACGATCGCCCGCACCCACCTCGAACGTGCCTCCGCGCTGGCCCGGCACAGCCTGGGCGAGGCCCGCCGCTCGGTGCACAACCTGGCCCCGGTCGCCCTCGCCCAGGACGGCCTGCCCGAGGCGCTGAAGAAGACGGTCGCCGAATGGGGCGAACGCACCGGAACCCGCGCCGACTTCACCGTCACCGGCACCGCCGGGCAGCTCCACGACGAGGTGGCCGCCACCCTGGTGCGCATCGTCCAGGAGGCCCTGTCCAACGCCGCCCGGCACGCCCACGCGGCCCGGGTCGGCGTCACCCTCTCCTACATGGGCGACCAGGTCGTCCTCGACATCCGCGACGACGGCCGCGGCTTCGACCCCGCCGCCGCCCGCCCGCGCACCCGCGCCGGAGGCTTCGGCCTCGACGGGATGCGCGCCCGCGCCGAACGCGTCGCGGGCTCCCTCGCCGTCGAGTCGGAACCGGGCCACGGCACGGCGATCTCGGCTCGCGTACCGTTGGTGGGCGATGACCACGATGCGCACTGAGGACGGGATCTCTCTCCTGATCGTCGACGACCATCCCGTCGTACGGGACGGTCTGCGCGGCATGTTCGACTCCGCGCCCGGCTTCACCGTCCTCGGCGAGGCGGCGAACGGCGGGGAGGCGCTGGCCCGGGCCGCCGACCTCGACCCCGATGTGATCCTCATGGACCTGCGGATGCCGGGCGGCGGGGGAGTGGCCGCGATCGCCGAGCTGACCCGGCGCCGCTCCCGCGCCAAGATCCTCGTCCTGACCACCTACGACACCGACTCCGACACCATCCCGGCCATCGAGGCGGGCGCCACCGGCTACCTCCTCAAGGACGCCCCGCGCGAGGAACTCTTCACCGCCGTCCGGGCCGCCGCCGAGGGCCGTACGGTCCTCTCCCCGGCCGTCGCCTCCCGGCTGGTCTCCGCCGTCCGCGCCCCCGGCGGCAACGAGCCCCTCTCCGCCCGTGAGCGCGAGGTCCTCGCCCTGGTCGCCAAGGGCACGTCCAACCGCGAGATCGCCCGCGAGCTGTTCATCAGCGAGGCGACCGTCAAGACCCATCTCACCCACCTGTACGCCAAGTTGGGCGCCAAGGACCGCGCGGCGGCGGTGGCGGTGGCGTACGACCGGGGGATCCTGGGTCAGCCCGGATAGTCAGTCCGGGTAGGGCAGGAGCCCTGACGCGACCCTCTCCCAGGCCGCCTTGAGCTCGGAGAGCAACTCGGGCCTGTCCGGGGCGAGATCGGCCCGCTCGCGCAGGTCCTGCGCCAGGTTGTACAGGTGGTCGTCGCCGGCGTCGTCCTGGTAGTACTTCCAGTCGCCGCGCCGCAGCGCCCGGTTGGCCCGCACCCGCCAGAACAGGTCCCGCTCCGGCGGCGTTTCGCCCCGCAGCAGATACCCGGCCAGGCTGGTCCCGTCCAGCGGATACGCCGGATCGGGACGCGCCCCTCCCAGCTCCAGCAGGGTCGCCGTCCAGTCGGGGGAGAAGTTCGGCTCGTGGCTGACCTGGTTGCCGTCGATCCGGTGCGGCCAGCGCAGAATCGTCGGCACGCGGATGCCGCCCTCCTGCAGCACGAACTTCTCGCCGCTGAGCGGCCACAGGTACGACCAGCGCTCGCCGCCGTTGTCGCTGGCGAACAGCACCAGCGTGTTCTCCTCCTGCCCGGAGCGCCGCAGCGCGCGCAGCACCTCGCCGACGGCCGCGTCCAGACTCTCCACCATCTCCGTGTACTTGGCGACCGAACCGCCGTCGAAGTGGTTGAGCGCGGCACTGACCTCCGCCTGGCTCCCGGCGGCGCGGATCTTCGCCGCGATCTCGGCGCCGGTCGCCTCGTCGCCCTCCGCCAGCCAGGGCCAGTGCGGGGTGGTGAAGTTGAGGTTGAGCAGCCACGGCGCGTCGTGCTCGCGGCTCACGTACTCCACGGCCCGCTCGGTGAGCACGGTCGTGTAGTACCGCAGATCCCGGTACTCCGCGTCGCCCTCGTAGAGGTCGTGGTCACCCAGCTGTCCGAGCTTGGAGAAGTACTCCAGGACGCCCCCGTGGTTGCCGAAGAACTCGTCCCAGCCCGACTTGGTGGGGCTGTAGTCGGGCAGCCAGCCGCAGTGCCACTTGCCGATGAGGGCGGTGGAGTAGCCGGCCCTCTTCAGCAGGGAGGCGAGCGTGGGGTGGTTCGGGTCCAGACCCTGGCTCCGGTTGGCGATGGGCTCGGCGAGCCCGCCGGGCGTACGGCCCGGATAGCGCCCGGTGTAGAGGCTGAACCGGGTCGGGGAGCAGGTCGCGGAGCCGGAGTAGGCGTCGGTGAACCGCACGCCCTGCCGGGCCAGCCGGTCCAGGTTCGGCGTCCTGATGTGGGGCGCGCCGTACGACGACAGGTCGGCCCAGCCGAGGTCGTCGCCGAGGATGACGAGGAGGTTGGGGCGCTTGCCGGACCTGGCGCCCGCGGCGCGGGCCTTGAACGACTGTTCGGCGGCGGCGGCGGTGTCGGTGGCGGTACCGGCGACGGCGGTCACGGCACCGCCGCCGACGAGGCCACCGAAGGCACGGCGGGATATCTCAGGCATGCGACGCAGTCGATCAGCGGGCCCGGTCCCCACACAAGGCATCCGGCGCGGAGTTCGCGGACCTGAAACGTTGCCTCAGCCGATGACCCGCAGCAGTAGCACCGCCCGCGCCGGCACCGTAACCTCCACGCCCGCCCGGTGGATCACCCCGGGCGCCTCCCCCTGTTCCTCCCTCGACGTGTCGACGACCACCTCGTAGCGCTCCGCCCACGGCGGCCCCGGGAGCACGAAGGCCGCGGGGCGGTCGCCGGCGTGCAGGACGGTGAGGAAGCTGTCGTCGGTGATCGGGGCGCCCTGCTCGTCGCGCCCCGGGATGTCCCGCCCCGACAGATACATCCCCAGCGTCGCCGCCGGCGCGTACCAGTCCCCCTCCGTCATCTCCGTGCCCCGCGCCGTGAACCAGGCCAGGTCGCGCAGCCCGTCCGCCGAGTGCGCGCGGCCGGAGAAGAAGGCGCGGCGGCGGAGCACCGGGTGGCGGTGGCGCAGGGAGATCAGCCGGGAGGTGAGGGCGAACAGGCCCTGCCAGCCCGGCTCCTGAAGCAGGCTCCAGTCCAGCCAGCTGGTCTCGTCGTCCTGGCAGTACGCGTTGTTGTTGCCCCCCTGCGTGCGGCCCAGCTCGTCGCCCGCGACCAGCATCGGCACGCCCGTGGACAGCAGCAGGGTGGTGAGCAGGTTGCGCAGCTGGCGGCGGCGCAGGGACCGTACGCGCTCGTCGTCCGTCTCGCCCTCCGCCCCGCAGTTCCAGGCCCGGTTGTCGTCGGTGCCGTCCCGGTTGCCCTCGCCGTTGGCCTCGTTGTGCTTGCGTTCGTACGACACGAGGTCGCGGAGCGTGAAGCCGTCGTGCGCGGTGACGAAGTTGACGGAGGCGTACGGCCGCCGCCCGCCCCACGCGTACAGGTCGCTGGAGCCGGAGAGGCGGTAGCCCATCTCGCGGACGTCCGGCAGCGCGTGCCGCCAGAAGTCGCGGACGGCGTTGCGGTAGCGGTCGTTCCACTCGGTCCACAGGGGTGGGAAGGACCCGACCTGGTAGCCGCCGGACCCCACGTCCCAGGGCTCGGCGATCAGCTTCACCCGGCGCAGCACCGGGTCCTGCGCGATCACCGCCAGGAACGGGGACAGCATGTCGACGTCGTGCATCGAGCGGGCGAGGGCGGCGGCCAGGTCGAAGCGGAAGCCGTCCACACCCATCTCCGTCACCCAGTAGCGCAGGGAGTCCGTGATGAGGCGCAGGACGTGCGGCTGCACCACGTGCAGGGTGTTTCCGCAGCCCGTGTAGTCCGTGTAGCGGCGGGCGTCGGACTGGAGGCGGTAGTAGCCGCGGTTGTCGATGCCCTTGAGGGAGAGGGTGGGGCCCAGTTCGCCCGCCTCGGCGGTGTGGTTGTAGACCACGTCGAGGATGACCTCGATGCCGGCGGCGTGCAGGGCGCGCACCATCCGCTTGAACTCGCCGACCTGCTGTCCCGTCGTACCGGAGGAGGCGTATCCGGCGTGCGGGGCGAAGTAGCCGATGGAGTTGTAGCCCCAGTAGTTCTTCAGCCCCCGGCGCAGCAGATGGTCCTCGTGCGCGAACTGGTGGACCGGGAGCAGTTCCACCGCCGTGACGCCGAGCTTCACCAGGTGCTCGACCGCCGCCGGGTGGGC
The DNA here is from genome assembly GCF_042653945.1 of Streptomyces vulcanius. Taxonomy (NCBI): domain Bacteria; kingdom Bacillati; phylum Actinomycetota; class Actinomycetes; order Kitasatosporales; family Streptomycetaceae; genus Streptomyces; species Streptomyces vulcanius. The sequence goes on from NZ_JBHSFK010000013.1 coordinate 27,309, forward strand.
CAGCCCCGCGTACGTGCCGCGCAACTCCTGCGGGATCCCCGGGTGCAGGCGGGTGAAGCCCTTGACGTGCAGTTCGTAGATGACCGAGTCCGCCCACGGCGTCTTGGGGCGGCGGTCGTCGGACCAGTCGTCGTCATCGTGGACGACGACGCCCTTCGGGACGTACGGCGCTGAGTCCCGTTCGTCGCGCACGGTGTCCGCGACCTGCTGCTGGGGCCAGTCGCGGACATGCCCGTACACCTCGGGGGGCAGCCCGAACTCGCCGTCGACCGCGCGGGCGTACGGATCGAGGAGCAGCTTCGCCGGGTTCCAGCGGCCCCCGGTCCACGGGTCCCAGCGGCCGTGCACCCGGAAGCCGTAGCGCTGGCCCGGCATCACGCCCGGTACGAAGCCGTGCCAGATCTCGTGCGTCAGCTCGGTGAGCGGGGCGCGGGTCTCCCGGCCGTCCTCGTCGAAGAGGCACAGGTCGACGGCCTCCGCGCCGCCCGCCCACAGGGCGAAGTTGGTGCCCGCGACGCCGTCCGGGCCGACCCGGAAGCGGGCGCCGAGCGGCGTGGGCGCGCCCGGCCGCACGGGCACGCCGGGCACCCCGGGCGACTTGTGGGACACCCCGTTCAGGGCGGTGTCCGGCGTGGCGCGCACCTCCGCCACCGCCTTCTCCTCGGCTGCGCTGGACACCGATCAGCCTCCTGCGGCTCGTGGGTACGGCGCACGACAGGGGCGCACGGCGTCCCGGCCGCCGCTCCTGCGCGCGTCGTCCTTCCCCCTGTTCTGCCCAGAGCATGGCTCGCACTCACGTTTCCCGGGAGCGCACCCGATCGTTGGGCACCTCATGAGGCACGTACATGGGCGCGCACGGCGCGCGGGGGTCGCACTGGCCGCCGTAGTGACTTGGGCAGGGCTGCTGGCCGGGGCCGCCGGCTGCACGGCGGGCGACAGCAGGAGCGGGCTCGACCGGATGCTCGGCAAACCCGCCGCCCCGGAGGACACCATCCGGGTGATGCCCCAGGACGGCACGAAGGGCGTCCGCCCGGAGGAGGGGCTGTGGGTGCGGGTGCCGGACGGGCGCCTGGAGTCGGTGAGGGTCGTACGGTCGCAGGACGCCCAGGAGGCGCCGGTGGCGGGCCGGATCTCCGCCGACGGGCTGAGCTGGCGGCCCGACACCGCCCGACTCGCGCTCGCCGCCCGCTACACCGTCGACGCCGTGGCCGTGGACGGCGACGGAAACCGCTCCGCCCGCCACACCACCTTCACCACGTACGTCCCCGGGGAGCGCTTCATCGGATACGTCACGCCCGAGAACCGCGCCACGGTCGGCACCGGGATGATCGTCTCCCTGGACTTCAACCGGGAGATCGAGAACCGGGCCGCCGTCGAACGCGCCGTCACGGTGACCGCCGAACCGGCCGTCGAGATCCGCCCCCACTGGTTCGGCGGCACCCGCCTCGACTTCCGCCCCGAGGACTACTGGAAGCCCGGCACGCGCGTGACGGTCGCCCTGCGGCTGCGGGACGTCGAGGGGGCGCCCGGCGTCTACGGCCTCCAGCACAAGACGTTCTCCTTCACCGTCGGCCGCGACCAGGTCTCCCTCGTCGACGCGGCCCGGCACACCATGGAGGTCCGCCGCGACGGCGCGCTGCTTGCCACCGTCCCGATCACGGCGGGGGCGCCGAAGACCACGACATACAACGGGAAGATGGTCGTCACCGAGATGCTGGAGCTGACCCGGATGAACGGCGCCACGGTCGGCTTCAAGAAGAAGGACGGCAAGGGGGAGTACGACATCCCGGACGTGCCGCACGCCATGCGGCTGACCGACTCCGGCACCTTCCTGCACGGCAACTACTGGGCCGAGCCGGACGCCTTCGGGACGGTCAACCTCAGCCACGGCTGTGTGGGTCTCAGGGACGTCAGGGGCGGCGCCTCGGACACCCCCGCCGGCTGGTTCTTCGACCGCTCGCTCGTCGGGGACGTCGTCGAGGTCGTGAACAGCAACGACAAGCAGGTCGCCCCGGACAACGGGCTCGGTGGCTGGAACATGGACTGGGCGGAGTGGGCCGCGGACGGCACGGTGGAGTGACCAGTTGCAGAACGGTGACATTCAGCTGACACGACGCTCAAATCCGTGCGGTTAATATGCGCCAGTGATCGCGCGGGATGCGCGGGGGTGGGGGCCTGACCAGGCCCGCGAGGGGAGAACGACGTGAACGTGCGACCGGGCATGGCAGTGATAGTCGGGGGTCTGCTGCTCGCCGTCACCGCGTGCGGTGGCGGTTCGGATTCCGGTTCCGACGCCAAGGACAAGACCAAGAAGGGCAGTTCGGCCGCCGCCGAGAGCAAGCAGTCGGAGGCGGTCGTCACCATCGCGCCCAAGACGGGCGCCAACGACGTGGACACCAGCGGCGCCCTCAAGGTGACCGCGGCCAAGGGCGAGCTGACCGAGGTCACCGTCAAGGACGCCAAGGGCACGAAGATCGACGGCGCGATATCCGCGGACGGCACCGGCTGGACGCCCGGCACGCACCTGGCCGCGTCCACCAAGTACGAGGTGCACGCGGTCGCCAAGGACTCCGAGGGGCGCACGGCCGCCGAGGACTCGTCCTTCACCACGCTCAGCCCGCAGAACACCTTCATCGGCAACTTTACGCCCGAGGACGGCTCGACCGTCGGCGTGGGTATGCCGTTCTCGGTCCGCTTCACGCGGGGCATCACCAAGCCGGCCGACGTGGAGAAGGCCATCGAGATCAAGACCGAGCCGGCCGTCGACGTCGAGGGCCACTGGTTCGGCAACGACCGTCTGGACTTCCGGCCCGAGAAGTACTGGAAGGCCGGCACCAAGGTCACGGTGACGATGAACCTCGACGGCGTCGAGGGCCGCCAGGGCGTCTACGGCAAGCAGTCCAAGACCGTCTCCTTCACCGTCGGCCGCAGCCAGGTGTCGGTCGTGGACGCCAAGGCGCACACGATGAAGGTCATGCGGGACGGCAAGCTCTACAAGACCATCCCGGTCACCACCGGCAAGCCCGGCTACGCCACCTGGAACGGCCAGATGGTCATCAGTGAGAAGTTCACGGTGACCCGGATGAACGGCGACACCGTCGGCTACAACGGCGAGTACGACATCAAGGACGTCCCGCACGCCATGCGCCTGACCAACTCCGGCACCTTCGTGCACGGCAACTACTGGGGCGGCGACGCCTTCGGCAACTACAACGCCAGCCACGGCTGCATCGGCCTGAGCGATGTGCGCGGCGGCTACGACAGCGGGGCGCCGGCCGCGTGGTTCTTCAACCACTCGATGGTCGGCGACGTGGTGGAGGTCAAGAACTCCACCGACCCGACCGTCGACCCGTCCAACGGCCTCAACGGCTGGAACATGTCCTGGGCGGCCTGGACGAAGTAGTCATCCACCGACTGACGGCGGGCCCGGTGCTGTGACCCACGGCACCGGGCCCGTGTCGTGGGGGCGGCCCCAGACCCCCGGCCGGGTGTGAGCCACGGCACCGGGCCCGTGTCGTCAGCCCCCGTGCTGTGTCTGCCTGGGGGGCGACCCCCACACCCCCGGCCGGGTGTGAGCCACGGCACCGGGCCCGTGTCGTTAGCCCCCGTGCTGTGTCTGCCTGGGGGGCGACCCCCAGACCCCCGGCCGGGTGTGAGCCACGGCACCGGACCGGTTCCGTTAGCCCCCGTTAACCTGCTGGCATGACCGCACATCTCGAAGTCGCCGAGGGCGTCGGCACGATCCGGCTCGACCGCCCGCCCATGAACGCGCTGGACGTCGCCACGCAGGACCGGCTCAAGGAGCTCGCCGAGGAGGCGACCCGCAGGGAGGACGTGCGGGCCGTCGTCGTCTACGGCGGGGAGAAGGTGTTCGCGGCGGGCGCGGACATCAAGGAGATGCAGGACATGGACCACACCGGGATGGTCCTGCGCGCCCGCGACCTCCAGGACTCCTTCACCGCGGTGGCCCGTATCCCCAAGCCGGTCGTCGCGGCCGTCACCGGATACGCGCTGGGCGGCGGCTGCGAGCTCGCCCTGTGCGCGGACTTCCGCGTCGCCGCCGACAACGCCAAGCTGGGCCAGCCGGAGATCCTGCTCGGTCTGATCCCCGGCGCGGGCGGCACCCAGCGGCTGGCCCGGCTGATCGGCCCCTCCAAGGCGAAGGACCTCATCTTCACGGGCCGGATGGTGAAGGCCGACGAGGCGCTGACCCTGGGCCTGGTGGACCGGGTGGTCCCGGCTGCCGAGGTGTACCAGGAGGCGCACGCGTGGGCGGCGAAGCTGGCACAGGGGCCGGCGATCGCGCTGCGGGCGGCGAAGGAGTCCATCGACACCGGTCTGGAGACGGACCTCGACACCGGCCTCGCGGTCGAACGGAGCTGGTTCGCGGGCCTGTTCGCGACGGCCGACCGGGAGATCGGCATGCGGAGCTTCGTGGAGGAGGGGCCGGGCAAGGCCAAGTTCCTCTGACACACGTCCGACACACGTCTGCGGGAACGCGGCCTGAATCCGTCGAGCCCTCTTGCAATTGACGGGATGTCTCATCCGGGTCCCTCGATGGGGCGGTTTATGGGAACCTTCAAGTGACCTCAAGCCTGCCGTGTCGAGGGAGTCTGTCATTTGCCTCCGGACGAGCGTTCGCCGCAGGTCAGCGGGGCGTTACCGGACCCTGAAATGCCGCAGGCATATGCCGACCGAGCCCTGCGGGGCGGGGCCGCACGCGGGGCGTATTCCCGTGGAACGGCCCCGGAGGGCGTCACGGACGGCCATGATGGGGGCATGGCGGGGCTGGAGGGTAACGAACAGCCGCGGGGGCACGGGCGTGTGGCCGCGGCGCGCTGGTCGCCCGCGGTCGAGGACGAACGGGCACTCAAGGCGCTGGAGTTGTTCGGCAACCCGACCGAGGGCGAAGTGCCCCTGCCGTCCCGTCCCGAGTCGGCCGCCACGGCCCGCCGCCTCACCCAGGTCGTCGTCCTGCGCCACTGGGGGTTATCGCCCAAGCTCACGGAGGACGCCGTCCTCCTCGTCTCCGAGCTCGTCGGCAACGCCGTACGGCACACCGGTGCCCGGGTCTTCGGGCTCCGTATGCGCCGCCGGCGCGGCTGGATCCGTGTCGAGGTCCGCGACCCCTCCCGCGGCCTGCCCTGTCTGATGCCGGTTCAGGAACTGGACGTCAGTGGACGCGGGCTCTTCCTCGTGGACAAGCTCTCCGACCGCTGGGGCGTGGACCTGCTGCCCCGCGGCAAGACGACCTGGTTCGAAATGCGCGTCGCCGACCGCTGAACCGTTCACGCTCCGGCCTGCCACCACCGCGTCAACTCCCGTGCCTTCGCCTCGAATTGAGAGTCGAGGAACGACGTCGGCGCGGGCAGGGTCGTATACCGGCCGTCCTTCGTGCGGACGACGACCTGGCTCACCCCGAGGACGCGGCGGACCTCCAGGCGCTCGATGCCGGCCCGCGGAATGCGGCGCCGCCATCCGTTCCTCACGACCAGCTCGTCCTCGGTGAGGATCACGCCGTGCCGACACGACACGAGTACGAGGACGACGGCGCCGACGAACGACCCCCCGATCGTCTGCTCCCACACATTCGCCGGCATCACATGACCTGCGAGGGCCTGAAAGATCTGAAGCAGCAGCACGGCGCCCGGAAAACCGAGGACGGCGGGGAGCGCGCGCTGCCGCAGGCTGAGCCGGAAGGAAGCGGAGGGGTGCAAGGCGACCGCCGTTCGCGAAGGGTGGCTTCAGCTTGTCATGCACGGGAGTGCGGTGTCTTCCCCGGCCGCCACGCGGTGAATAACAGCTTTTATGCTGCTATGCCCTTTAAATGGTGCAGGTGACTACGACCGACCGCCGTGCCGCGCTGCGAGCAGGTGCCGGGCTGGTCGCCGGGGGTGCGTTCGGGGCCGGGTGTTCCCCCTCCGGGGCCACCGCCCGGCACGCGCCGGCCGCCACCACCACCCGACCCGTCGCTCCCGCCAGCCCTCTCGCCGCCCCCGCCCCCCGCGCCTTCCCCGGCCGGCCCGTCCAGATCACCAGCGGGCCCCGGGACCGGCCCCGGGTCGCCCTCACCTTCCACGGCCAGGGCGAACCCGCCCTCGCCCGGGCACTCCTCGGCGAGGCCGAGCGGCACGGCGCCCGGGTCACCGTCCTGGCCGTCGGCGCCTGGCTCGACGAACACCCCGAACTCGCCCGACGCATCCTCGAGGGCGGCCACGACCTCGGCAACCACACCCACCGCCACCTCGACATCAACGCCATGTCCGAGGCGGAGGCGAGGAGCGAGATCGCCGGGTGCGCCGAGCGGCTCAGGAAGCTCACCGGGTCCGTCGGCACCTGGTTCCGCCCCTCCCGCACCGCCCGCGCGTCCCCGCTCGTGGAGCGGCTGGCCCGCGCCGCCGGATACCCGCACGTCCTCTCCTACGACGTCGACTCCCTCGACTTCACCTCGCCCGGCGCCCCCGCCGTCACGGCCAACGTCCTGCGCGGGATCCGCGCCGGATCCGTCGTGAGCCTGCACTTCGGGTACACCGACACGGTCGCCGCCCTCCCCGCCGTACTGGACGAACTCGACCGTCGCGGACTGCGCGCGGTCACCACCACGGAGCTGCTGAGCTGATGCGTCCCACACTCCTCACCCGCGCCCTCGTCACCGGAGGCGCCCTCGCCGTCCTCGCCGCCTGTGGCGCGTCGCCGCAGGACAACGCCCGGCAGACCACCAAGGCCGCCGTCCCCGCCCCGGTCAGGAAACCGGTCGCCCAGGGGCTGCCCGGTATGCCGCCCCTCCTCGACCCCAAGGACGTCTACGCCGCCGACCGCCCGAACCGGCTCTCCCCGGTGGTCCGGGGCTTCCCCTCCCGCGTCTACGTCCCCAACACCGAGTCCGACACCGTCTCCGTCATCGACCCGAAGACGTACAAGGTGATCGAGACCATCCGCGTCGGCCGCCAGCCGCAGCACGTCGTGCCCTCCTGGGACCTGAAGACGCTGTGGGTGAACAACGACCGGGGCAACACCCTCACCCCCATCGACCCCAGGACCGGCAAGGCCGGCGACACGGTCGACGTGCACGACCCGTACAACCTCTACTTCACGCCGAACGGCAGATACGCCGTCGTGATGGCGTCCCTCGACCGCGAACTCGTCTTCCGCGACGCGCACACCATGAAGCGGATGAAGACCGTCCCGGTCAGCTGCTACGGCGTCAACCACGCCGACTTCTCGCCCGACGGGCGCTACTTCATCGTCTCCTGCGAGTTCAGCGGCGAACTGCTCAAGGTCGACACCGAGAAGATGAAGGTGATCGGTCAGCAGAGACTGCCCTTCGCCGGCGCCATGCCGCAGGACGTCAAGATCTCGCCCGACGGGAAGAAGTACTACATCGCCGACATGAAGGCCGACGGGGTGTGGATCCTCGACGGTGACAAGTTCACCGAGCCGGCCTTCCTGCACACCGGCAAGGGCTGCCACGGGCTGTACGTCAGCCGCGACTCGCGCGAGATGTACATCTCCAACCGGGGCGAGGGCACCATCTCCGTCTTCGACTTCACCGAGAACCGGCTGACGAAGAAGTGGCGTCTGCCGGACGGCGGCAGCCCCGACATGGGCGGGGTCTCGGCCGACGGCAAGGTCCTGTGGCTGTCCGGGCGCTACGACGCGGAGGTCTACGCGGTCGACACGCGCACCGGTGAGCAGCTTGCGCGCATTCCGGTGGGCAGCGGGCCGCATGGTCTCGCGGTGTATCCGCAGCCCGGTCGGTACTCGCTCGGCCATACCGGGATCTTCCGGTAGCTATGTGATCAGCAGGATCTCCGAGCCCACCGGTACATACCCCGCCGCCTGGAACGCCCGTACGCTGCGGGCGTTTCCCGGGGCGACCTGGGCCCAGAGGGGCTCCTCGGCCAGGTGGCGGGCGGCGGTGACCAGGCGGCGGCCCAGGCCCCGGTGCCGTACCGCCTCGTCGACCTCGACCGAGACCTCGAGGCGGCCGCCGATGCCGTACCCCATGACGAGCACCCCGCCCTCCGCCGACCAGGCACGCACCCCGTCGCGCCGGCGCCGGGCGTAGCGGATGCGGGGATGGTCCCGGTCCTCGATCTCCCGCAGCGGCAGGGGCGGTTCGCCGGGCAGCGGGGGCGCCACCAGCATCGCGTCGATCGTCTCGGCCGTGCGCCCCGTGCGCTCCATGAGCGCGGCCAGGAACCGGGGGTTCATCGACGCCGACAGGGGATCGCAGCCGACGCCGAGCAGCGTGCCGTACACCCAGTCGGGGTCCTCGTCCGTGAAGACGACCGAGTGGGCGGTGAAGGACAGGACTCCGGCGTCCCGGGGGGACAACTGCGGGACGATCGTCGTACCGCCGTCCGGCGGCGGGAAGACCCCCCGGGCCGCGGCGTCGAGAATGTCCCGCAACGACTCCACCCCGTAGCCCCTCGCGCTCTTGAGTCTCCACCCACTGGAAGGCCCACACTCACACACATGATCGACGACGGCACCGGACTTCTCACCATCGGAGAGCTGGCCCACGCCACCGGACTGACCGTGCGCACCATCCGCTACTGGTCCGACGAGGGCGTCCTGACCCCGGTGGCCCGCTCGGCCGGCGGCTACCGGCTCTACGACGCCGAGTGCGCCGCCCGGCTGGAACTGATCCGCACCCTGCGCGAGCTGGGCCTCGGCCTGGCCGACGTGCGCCGGGTGCTGGCCGGGGAGCGGACGGTCGCGGAGGTGGCGGCGGCGCATGTGTCCGCGCTGGACGCGCAGATCCGTGCCCTGAAGGTGACCCGTGCGGTGCTGTCGTCCGTGGCGCGACGCGGTTCGAGTGCGGAGGAGATGACCCTGATGAACAAACTGGCACGGCTGTCGGCGGCCGAGCGGAGGCGGATCATGGAGGAGTTCGTGGAGGAGCTGTTCCACGGGCTCGACTCCGTGGATCCGGCGATCGAGGAGCGGATGCGCTCCATCGCGGTGGACCTGCCGGACGATCCGACCCCCGAGCAGGTGGACGCCTGGGTGGAGCTGGCGGAGATGGTCCAGGACCCGGAGTTCCGGGCGCAGATGCGGCAGGTGGTCGAGTTCAACGCGGCGGACCAGGGCGGCAGTATCGCTCCCGGGCGCGCCATGTGGTTTCCCATGCGTCTGGTGCAGTTGGGCGCGGAGGCCCGTGAGCGGGGAATCGCGCCCGAGGCGCCCGAGGCGGAGGCGATCGTGCGGGAGGTGTTGGGGAACGGCGACCTAGCCGCCGTACTCGAACGGATGGAGGCGGCGTCCAACAACCGCCTCGCCCGGTACCGGGAGTTGCTGTCCACGGTGAAGGGTGCGGGGCCCGCCGCTGCCCACCGTGAGGAGTTCGCGTGGGTGGTCGCCGCACTGCGTGCTCGGGCCGCCGGTTAATCTGGCCTCCGTCAACAAGCGGTAAACGCGTTACGAAGGGGCGGATCCGGTGGCGGACATCGAGGAAGCACGCAAGAATTTCCAGCGGATCGACACGGACGGTGACGGCTTCGTCACCGCCGCCGAGTTCAAGACCGCCCTGGCCCAGGAAGGCGACTGGAACGTCACCGAGTCGGTCGCCGAGGCCATCATCAAGAGCCGTGACCTCAACGGGGACAAGCTCCTGTCGTTCGACGAGTTCTGGGCGTACCTGAGCAAGTGAGCGGTGGGCGGTGAGGAGGGGGCGCCCGGCGGATGGTTCGCCGGGCGCCCCGTGCTTCATGCCCGGCGGTCGGTCTGCTGGGTCCGTTCGGTCCGTTCCAGGTGATGGGTGACCAGCACGGTCGCCAGTTGCGGATGTGTCCGGCGCAGCACGTCCAGAGAGTCGATCAGCCGCTCGCGGCCCGGCAGGTCCAGGCCCGTCGCCGGTTCGTCGAGCAGCAGGAGACGGGGCTCCGGCATCAGCGCACGGGCGATCAGCGTCGGCCGGCGGGCCTCGCGGCGGTCGGCCGGTCGGCGCGCACCTCCTGCTCCGGGGTCGGCCGCCAACGGGGCAGCGACGCCACGGAGTTGGTGGGACCGGTCAGCACGACGTCCCGGACCCGCAGCGGCTCGGCGAGCGGATGGCGGGGGTCGACGTGACCGACGTACGCCCGCAGCTCCCGCAGGTGAGCAGGGTCGACTTCCCGGCGCCGTTGGCCCCGAGGAGCGCCCAGTGCTCACCGGCGGCGGCTCGGGCGTCTTCGTCATCGCCGCCGAACCGGCCGCCGCCCACAACCCCGTGCTCACGGACCTCTTCGCCGGGTTCGTCCCGGTCCTGCGGGTCGGCCTGGTCGACCTACTCGCCCTGACCGGAGCGCGCGGTCGCGGCCGGTGACGCGGAGGGGGCGGCGGAGGTGCTGGCGCGGGAACCGGAGGATCCGTGCGCGCATCCGGAATAGGGCGGGGCGTAACCCGGGTTGCCCCCACCAGAAGCATGCGCATGCATGGAAGCTGGTAGGTGAAGGGGAAGGGCCTGTCATGAAGATCGGCATCATCGGCGCGGGCAACATCGGCGGCAACCTCACCCGGCGGCTCACCGCCGTGGGGCACGACGTCTCCGTCGCCAACTCGCGCGGACCGCAGACGCTCACGGAGCTGGCCGAGGAGACGGGCGCGACTCCCGTCACCGTGGAGGAGGTGGCCCGCGGCGCGGAGGTCGTGGTGGTCACGGTCCCGGTGAAGGCGGTCCCGGACCTGCCGTCCGGTCTGCTCGACGGCGCGGCCGACGGCGTGGCCGTCATCGACACCAACAACTACTACCCGCAGCAGCGTGACGGCCGGATCGCCGAGATCGAGGACGACGGCATCACCGAGAGCCGCTGGACGGAACGCCGGATCGGTCACCCCGTGATCAAGGCGTTCAACGGCACCTACGCCCAGGACATACTGGACCGCCCGCTGCCCGCCGGCGCCCCCGACCGCATGGCCCTGCCGGTCGCCGGGGACGACGAGACGGCGAAGGCGAAGGTCCGCGCCCTGATCGACGAGATCGGCTTCGACACGGTCGACGCGGGCGGCATCGACGACTCCTGGCGCCAGCAGCCCGACACCCCCGTCTACGGCCTCCAGGCGGGCGTCGCCGAGGTGACCAAGGCCCTGGCGGAAGCGTCCCCGGAACGCCCGGCGACGTTCCGCGGCTGAGCTCTGCGGAGGTCCGGGACACCGGCTGACGGACGCCGGTGCCGGCACCGTACCGGTACCGGCATGGGACGTCCCTGTGGTGCGCCGCGGCCCGTAGTCACCTGCCGCGGCGCCACCAGGGCCGAGCACTCCCGGCGCCCCGCGTACCTCGAACGCATCTGTGCCGAGACCCAGGCAGGGGACCGGCGCCACCCCTGACGAGGTGAACCGTTTCCGGCAGGCATTTCTCCGCCGCTTCGATCTGGAGCGCTCCTTTCCGTTTCGTGAAGCAGACCCTGGGCCGGACCATCCCGAAACTCCGTACTCCCGAGCCGGCAGACCGCTGGACCTGGCTCTTGATCGCCGTCACCTCGCCTGCCTGACCCGTGTTCCCAAACCCCGAGGGTAGATAGAGAACAGGCTCAGGCAGATTTTTCGCGCAGCCAGTTCCTCGGCCTCGGCGGTCTCATTATGGTGGTGAACGATTGCGACACCCTCCGGAACTGGCGCGGCGGCGGTCACCGCGGCGTCATCACGGTCCGTGCCTCGGAGCCGCCCGGAATGGAGCAATAGCCTCCACGCCCAATGCGCCCGAGAGGCTGCTCGGCGGGACATCGAAGGCAGGCACCTGTCCGGGGTACGCGAGGCCCCTCGATCGCCAAGGGCCCCCTGCCGGACTGAATGTGACGACACGTCAGTAGCACAGGCGGCGCACACCGCTCACGTGCGAAGCCCCGACCCACCGTGTGAACTTTTCGGCCACGGTTGGTCCGGCGGTTTCCACCGGCCCCGAACTGTAATAATCGCGGTGCGTAGCTCGCTGGACGTATTGTTTCAAGCCATGCGGGCTATGTGCCGTTGTGCCGACACTCGCGGGTTGTATGATTTTCGCCATCGACCTCGTGAGGACTTCTGTTCTCTCACCTGCACGGCTTACGCCTCAGCGTCGAGGCGTTTCTCCTTTCCGGTCCACTTGTAACGATGGCGGCGCTCAGGGATGAATTCCTTTGCCTTGCTGCGCCCCGCGGCCGTTGACTGATGATTTGACGCTCACACTCCCGGGCTGACACCTCTCGTCGGTCCGGAAACAGTGCAGCCGAAAAAGGATCGAGGAAGACTCATGACCGGTGGAACGCAGATAAGCCTTTCCGTGGATTACCCCGCCAATGAGCAAGGGGACAGAAATATCACGCAGCTATTGCTGCGTGCCGCAGAGGTCCATCCGAACTCCGGCCTGAGATTTTGCATCGGAAGCGCGGACGAACCCACTTTATTCCAGACGTACCCGGAATTACTGGACAAGGCCCGTCGTCTGCTGTCCGGGCTGCGGGCCCAGGGCAAGAAGCCCGGAGACAAGGTCGCCCTTCTGGTCGAGAGCCCGCGGGAGTTCATCTCCGTGTTCTGGGCCTGTCTGCTCGGCGGCCTCGTGCCGTGCCCGTTGGTGCCGTTGCGCGGAGACCCGGAGCGTTGGTCGTCCCAACTCAGGCACATCGACCGGCTGTTGGACAAGGCGCTGCTGATAGTCGACGAGACGCTGGCCGCCGAACTCCCGCAGGGTACCGGCGTCACCGCCGTCTCCCTGGAGCACCTGTACGGCTTCGCCCCGGCCGAGGATCTCTACGACGCCGAACCGGACGAACTGGCCTTGCTGGTCCTCACCTCGGGTTCGACCGGTAATTCCAAAGCGGTGATGCTCAGCCACGGCAACCTGCTGGCGTCCATGGCCGGCAAGAACGGCTACCACCGCCTCACCGCCGACGACATCACCCTGAACTGGGTCTCCTTCGACCACGTCGCAGCCCTGCTGGAGTGCCACATGCTCCCGCTGTACGCCGGGGCGCAGCAGGTGCACGTCGAGGCCCAGGTGGTGCTCAAGGAGCCGCTGGAGTTCCTGCGGCTGATCGCGCGGCACGAGGTGACCGCCACCTTCACGCCCAACTTCCTGCTCGGGCTGCTCAACGGCGCCGTCGCGGGGCTCGGGGACACGGGCGAGTCCCTCGACCTGTCCCGACTCCGGCACATCATCAGCGGCGGCGAGGCAGTGGTCTGCGCGACCGGCCAGACGTTCCTGGACGGTTTCGCCGGCTTCGGGTTGTCGCCCACCGTGCTGTGGCCGGCCTTCGGTATGACCGAGACGTGCGCCGGCAGCATCTACTCCACCGGGTTTCCCGCAGTCGACGCCGGCCAGGAGTTCGCCAGCCTCGGCATGCCTGTGCGGGGACTGGCGATGCGGATCGCCGACGAGGGCAACCAGCAGCTCCCCGAGGGCCAGGTCGGTGAACTCCAGCTGTCCGGGCCGATGATCACCACCGGCTACTACAACAACGGCCAGGCCACCGCCGACGCCTTCACCGCCGACGGCTGGTTCCGCAGCGGCGACCTCGGCCGGGTCGACGAGGGCAGGCTCACCCTGGTCGGACGCAGCAAGGACAGCATCATCGTCAACGGCGTCAACTACTACAGCCACGACATCGAGACAGCGCTGGAGCAACTCGACGGCGTGGCGAAGTCCTACGTCGCCGCGTTCCCGACCCGCGCCGAAGGCGCCGACACCGAGCAACTGGTGATCGCCTTCCACTCCGAGGTGCCGACGGACGACGAGGCCGGTTTGTTCCGGCTGCTGACAGCGGTGCGCAGCACCGTGGTGATGCACTGGGGTTTCCGCCCCTCGCTGCTGCTGCCACTGCCTGTCGCCGCGTTCCCCAAGACCAGCCTGGGCAAGATCCAGCGCTCGCTGATGCGCAAGCGTCTGGAGGCCGGCGGCTTCGACGCGGAAGTCGGCGCGGTACAGGAACTGATGTCCCGTCAACTTGGCGGCTACACCGCCCCCGAAGGCGCCACGGAGCGGCAGCTCGCCGCGATCTACGCGGAGATGTTCGAGACCACACCGGAGAAGATCAGCGCCACCGCGAGCTTCTTCGACCTGGGCGGTACATCGCTGGACATCCTGCGACTGCGGCTCAATGTCGCGCAGCGGTTGGGCGTGGACGACCTCCAGATCATCACGGTGCTGACCGCCCCCACCGTCCGGGCGCTCGCGGCACGGATCGCCGCCGACCGGGCACCGGGCGAGCGTCCCTACGACCCGATCGTGCCCATGCAGGTCAGCGGTACCAAGACCCCGCTCTTCTGTGTGCACCCGGGTGTCGGCGAGGTGCTGGTCTTCGTCAACCTGGCCAAGTACTTCGTGGCCGACAGGCCGTTCTACGCGCTGCGGGCCCGCGGCTTCAACCGCGGCGAGAAGCCTTTCAGCAGCTTCGCGGAGATGGTCTCCACCTATGTGCAGGCGATCCGGGCCAAGCAACCGCACGGACCGTATGCGCTGGCCGGGTATTCCTACGGCGGCGCGGTGGCCTTCGAGATCGCGAAGGCGCTGGAGGCCGAGGGCGAGCGGGTCGACTTCGTCGGCAGCTTCAACCTGCCCCCGCACATCAAGTACCGCATGGAGGAACTGGACTTCGTAGAGACGGCGGCCAACCTGGCCTTCTTCCTGGCTCTGATCAACAAGAAGCAGTCCTTGGAACTCCCCGAGCAATTACGTGGGCTGCCCAAGGAGAAGCAACTCCAGCACTTCATCGACATCGCCCCGGCGGATCGACTGACCGAACTCGACCTGACTGCCGAGAAGTTCGCCGCATGGGCGGACCTGGCCGACGGGCTCACCGGGCTCGGCCGCAGCTACCGGCCCAGCGGCACCACCCGCTCCATGACGGTCTTCTACGCGGTCCCGCTGCGCGGCACCAAGGAGGACTGGCTGGCGAACGAACTGCGCCGCTGGGACGACTACACCACCGAGCCCAACTCCTACATCGACGTGCCCGGTGAGCACTACACCCTGATGGGCCCCCAGCACGTCGCCGCCTTTCAGGCGATCCTGCGCCGCGAGCTGGACCGGGCAATGGGCGACGACAGCGAGGGCGTGGTCCGGTGAAGGGCAAGAAGATCCTGGTCACCGGGGGTACCGGGCAGGTGGCCCGACCGGTCGCCGAGGCGCTGGCCGAGCACAACGAGGTGTGGTGCCTCGGCCGGTTCGGCACCCCCGGGGTCGAGAGCGAACTGGCCGAGCGCGGTATCAGGACGTTTCGCTGGGACATGGACGACCTGGGTCCCGACACCCTCGCAGGACTGCCGGAGGACTTCACCCACGTCATCCACTCCGCGGTGCGCCGAGGCGAGGACGGCGACTTCAACGCCGCCGTCACCGTCAACTCCGTATCGGTGGGGCGGCTGATGACTCACTGCCGCACGGCGGAGGCGTTCCTGTACGTCTCCACCGGCGCGGTGTACGCCCGGCAGACCCTGGACCATCTCTACACGGAGACCGACCCGATCGACGGCAAGGCCGACTGGCTGCCCGCGTACCCGGTCGGAAAGATCGCCGCCGAGGGCACCGTGCGGGCCTTCGGTCAGGTGCTGGGCCTTCCGACCACCATCGCCCGGCTGAACATCGCCTACGGGCCCGGCGGTTACGGCGGCGTCCCCATGCTGTACTTCAAGCGGATGCTGCTCGGCGAGCCGATCCCGGTTCCTGTCGAGGGGCAGAACTGGTGCTCTCCGCTCCACACCGACGACCTGGTGCGCCAGGTGCCGCTGCTGTGGGAGGCCGCGGCCGTCCCCACCACCCTGGTCAACTGGGGCGGTGACGAGTCGATGGGCATCACCGACTGCGTGCGCTACCTGGAGGAGTTGACCGGCGTCACCGCCGAACTCGTGCCCAGCGAGACCACCCGCGAGACCTACGCGTGCGACCCGACCCTGCGCCGCGAACTGACCGGACCGTGCCAGGTCACCTGGCACGACGGTATCCGCCGCACCGTGGAGTCGATGTACCCCGACCTTGTCAAGGCCCGGTCCGGCGACACATCCCGCACCGCCCCCGCCCGTACCGAGCCGGCCGCATCGAAGAGGAGCACACCGGCTGTGCCGAGCAACAGAGAGAGCATTGAGGCCGCCTACCGGGCGTTCCACGACCGGGACGTCGACGCGCTGCTGGCCACCTTCGACCCCGACATAGCCTGGGTGCACCCCGACAGCATGGACAGCTACGGCCTCGGCGGGACCAAGAAGGGCCACGCCGGCGTCAAGGAGTTCCTGGCCCACGTGCCCACAGTGCTCGGCGGGATGCGCCTGGAGCCGCTGGAGATCATCGAGTCCGGCGACCGCGTCGTGGTCTTCGGGATCCGCCACTTCACCTCGCGCAGCGGCCGTACCGAGACCCACCAGTTCGTTCACTCCTGGACCTTCCAGGGCGGCAAGGCCACCCGCATGGAGGACATCTTCGACACCGTCCTCCTGCACCGCCTGATCGAAAGCTGAGACCGGGCCGGGCAACCACCTCTTCGCCGACGTCGACGGCCATCGAGCCGACACTCCCAGGAAGGACACACCGTGAGTCATGAACCACCCCCGGTCTCCGGCAGCGCGCAGGACCGGATCGTCCAGCTGGGCCTGGGCTTCTGGTCGTCCAAGGTGCTGCTGACCGCCGTGGAACTCGGTGTCTACTCGGAACTCGCCAAGGGCCCCGCCGATGCCGCCACACTCGCCGAGCGCCTCGGTCTGCACCCGCGCGGCGCCCTGGACTTCTTCGACAGCCAGGTCGCGCTCGGCCTGCTGGAGCGCACGGACGGCGTCTACCGCAACACCCCTGACACGGGCGCCTTCCTCGACCGGGCGAAGGACACCTACATCGGCGGCCTGCTGGAGATGGCCCAGGAGCAGTGGTACCGCTCGTGGGGCAACCTCACGCAGGCGCTGCGCACGGGCGAGCCGCAGAACAACCTCGGCGGCGCGGACGGTGACCCGTTCGCCGCGCTGTACGCCGACCCGGAGCTGACCAGCCGGTTCCAGAAGGCGATGACCGGTGGCTCGCTCGCAGCCTCGCAGGCACTGGCCGCGAAGTTCCCCTGGGCCAAGTACGACAGCGTCGCCGACATCGGTTGTTCCGAGGGCATCCTGTTGAGCACCGTGCTGACCGCGCACCCGCACCTCGCGGGTACAGGCTTCGACCTGCCCGCGGTCGCGCCGACCTTCGAGGAGACCGTGCGCCGTGCCGGGCTGACCGAGCGGCTGCGCTTCTCCCCCGGCAGTTTCCTCACCGGCGGCCTGCCCACGGCCGAGGTCGTGGTCATCGGCCGGGTGCTGCACGACTGGGACCTCGACACCAAGCGCATGCTGCTGGCCAAGGCGTACGACGCGCTGCCGACGGGCGGAGCGGTCGTGGTCTACGAGTCGATGATCGACGACGAGCGGCGGACCAACGCCTTCGGCCTGCTGACCAGTCTCCACATGTTGCTGGAGAGCCCGGGCGGCTTCGACTACACCGGCGCGGACTGCGTGGGTTGGATGGCGGACGCGGGCTTCAAGGACTGCTCGGCGGAGCCGCTGGACGGGCCGGTCTCGCTGGTCGTGGGCCACAAATGACGGATTCGCGAGGATGAGGGCTTCGCGAGCGGGTGTGAGGGCCACGCTTCCTCTCTCGCGCGGTCTCGCGGGAGACCGGACGTAGTGCCGGCCGTCCTTCCGCCGTCCTTCCGGTGATCTCCGCGGTCAGCCGGAGGTCACTCCTGCGCGTCGGTGTCGCGGCGTACGGCCCCCAGCAGCGCCGCCACCGACGGACAGGCAACCGTACCGGCGCGCATCACGAGAAAGACCTCTCGGGTGAGCTCCGGGCCTTCCAGGTCGACGCGTACGACCGGGAAGCCGGGGCGGTCGGGGACCAGGTCCGGCACCAGGGCGACCCCCCATCCGTGGGAGACCAGGCCCAGCACCGCCTGCATGTCGTCAGTGGCAGCGACCGGGTCCGGCGCGAACCCCGCGCTGTGGCAGGCGTGCAGTGTCAGCCGGCCCAGCGGCGTGGCCTCGTCGAAGATCCAGTGGTCGTCGACGAAGTCCGACAGCGGCCGGGGACCCGCACCCGCCAGTTCGTGGTCGGTCGGGACCGCCAGCCGTATCCGGTCGCTGACGAACGGCTCCTCGCTCAGGCCCGGCACCTCTGGCTCGGGGGTCTGGCCGTAGCGGGAGGCGACCACCAGATCGAGCCGATTGAGCCGCACCGCCTGCCGGGCCTCGCTGCCGCGGGCATCGTGCAGGGTGATCCGCAGCGTCGGGTGCGCGCGCCGCAGCTCGACCAGCGTCGGCACCAGCAGGGCGGGGCCCTCGTGAAAGGGAACCCCGATCCGCAGATCGCCGTAGACCTGCCCGCTGAACTCCAGCAGTTCCGACTCGGCGGTCTCCAGTTGGGACAGGATCAACTCTCCGTGCCCTACCAGGAGTTTGCCCACCGCGGTGAGTGTGGCCTTGCCGTTGGTACGGTCCAGCAGCGGGACACCGGTTTCGGCCTCCAGCGCGGACAGGTGCTGCGAGACCGCGGATCGGGTGTAGTTGAGAGCCTGGGCAGCTCCGGCGATCGATCCGCGGGCCTCGACCTCGCGCAGCAGCAGCAGTTTGCGTACGTCCAGCACCGTCAATCCTGCTTACGTCGAGTGTCAATTACCGTCACCTCAAAGATACAGCGGGGTGGGTGGCCCGACGGCTTTAATGAACTGAACCCGGAGCAGCGGGAATTCACCGGGGCAAGCGGGATTCCCGCCTCCCCCGCGCCGGCACCCCCGGCTGCCCGAGGTGTCCCGAGCGGACCGTACGCCCCCATGCGCAGCACCGCCCGCCCGCAGTTGCCCCGAATCACCGCGAATCACGGGAGAGATCACCGATGCCCGAGCCCACAACACCTCGTCTCCACTCCCTGGAGTTCGGCATCGCGCTGAACCCGGAGGCGGCGCGCTTCGAGGAACTCGTCCGCCTCGCCCAGCTCGCTGACACCCGCGGGCTCGGGCTGCTCGGCGTGATGGATCACCCGTACCTGCCCGGGGTCCTGGATTCCTGGACGCTGATGACCGTACTGGCCGCCCGCACCGAGCGCATCCGGCTCTTCCCCGACGTGGCCAACCTTCCACTGCGGCTGCCGTCCATGCTCGCGAAGGCCGCTGCCTCCCTCGACCTCATCAGCGGCGGCCGGGTGGAGCTGGGCATCGGTGCCGGGGCCGGGGCCGACCAAGGCGGTGGCGGCATGGGAGGTCCGAGCCGTTCCCCGAAGGTGGCGATCGACGCGTTGGAGGAAGCGATCGCGGTGATCCGCCGCATGTGGGCGGGAGGCGACGAGCCCGCGGTCTACGAGGGCGAGCACTATCGCCTGGAGGGTGTGGTGCCCGGTCCCGCCCCCGCGCATCCGATCGGCGTGTGGGTCGGCGCGTATGGGCCGCGGATGATCGAACTCACCGGCCGGCTGGCCGACGGCTGGCTGCCGAGCTTCCCCTACATCGACCCCGCCCGCTACATCGAGTTGAACAAAACGATCGACGACGCCGCCGCGGTGGCCGATCGCGACCCGTCCGAGGTCCGTCGGCTCTACAACATCATCGGCCACATCGACCCGAACGGTTCCACCCCCTTCACCGAGGGGCCCGCGGCCTGGACCGAGCGCATCGTCCACCTGGTCGTCGAAGCCGGTGTCACCGGAATCATGCTGACGCCGATGGCCGACCACGAGCGCCAGATCGAGGTGTTCAGCGAGGAGGTCGTGCCCGCGGTGCTGGAGGCGCTGAGCAAGGAGGAGGGCGCCTGATGGGGGGTGTCGGCGCGGGAACGGGTGAGGGTGGTACGGCGGCGGGCGGCTCGGCCGCCGCGTACCCTGTCACCGCTGCCGGAGAGGCGATGGTCAAGACACTGGTGGCCGCCCACGGGTTGCTGCGGCGCGACCTGGACTCGCTGGACGAGACCCTGCGGCTGCTTGCCTCGGGCGACGCGGCCCGGGTGTCCGAAGTCCGCGGGCGGGTCGACGCGCTGTCGATGCGTCAGGCCGCCTGGCAGCTCAGATCATTTTGCGAGACCTACTGCCAGACCGTTCACGCCCACCACTCCATCGAGGACTTCCGGATCTTCCCCGCGGTGCTCGGAGTGGCCCCCGAACTGGCCCCGATCGTGGACCGGCTCACGGCCGACCACGTGGAGCTCGGGCGCCGGCTGGACACCCTGATGTCCTCGTTGGACGCCCTGCCCGGCCCTGAGCCGGTCTGGAAGGCGGCCCAGGACGCGGTGCGTGAGCTGGGCGAACTCCTCGCGGAGCACCTCGGCCTGGAGGAGGAGCGCATCCTTCCGCACCTGGGCCGCCTGCCCGACTGGGTCTGAGGGCCTGTCCCACGTCCCGCCCCGTCTCCCGTCCGCACAACCGACCGCTTCCCCGGAGCACCGATGTTTGCCACTGTCGTCGTCCTGTCCGCCTTCCTCTCCCTGGTCCTCATGCCCCTGGGTGTGTTCAAACTGATCAACCATCCGATGGCGACCGAGGCCGCCGAGCGGCTGGGGCTCAAGCCGAACCATTCCCGGGCCATCGGCATCCTGGAGATCTCCGGTGCCGCGGGCCTTCTGATCGGCCTCACCTGGGCTCCCCTTGGTGTGGCCGCGGCCGGCTGCCTCATCCTCCTGCTGCTGGGCGCCGCCGCCACCCACTTCAGAGTGCACGACCCCCTCAAGGTGGCGGCCTTCCCCGTGTTCCTCGCCATCCTCTCGGCGGTGACCCTGATCCTCCGCATCAAGACCGCCTGAGCCGTCCGCGGGTGGGACGGCCACAGAAGTCCGGCCGGGGTGCCGAGGCAGTGCCCGGGAAGCCCTCACCTCCCAGGTGCCGGCGTCGTCTCGTCGGTGTCAGGCGGCCCCGTCCGTCGTCCCGTCGAGCACGGTCTCCGGGACCTGCACGTTGATCAGTTCCCCGGAGCGCGGGTCGACGGTGAGGCCACGGCCGGGCTTGCGCCCGCGCAGGTGGGCGTGGGCGAGGCGGGCGCCGACGAAGTCGCCCTCCAGGATGCTCTGCGGGCCGAGGAGGACGCCCTTGCGGTGCCGTTTCAGGGCGCTGAGCCAGCCCATCGCGCCCGTCATGGTCTCCGCGGTGGCGGCGATGACGATGCCGATGCCCCGGTCCCTGCCCGACTGGGCCAGGGAGCGAAGGTTCTGGTCGATGTCCGGCAGGACGAACAGGTCGGCGTCGTCCACCATGACGACCCGGGGTCCGCTGCCGGATTCCAGGGCCTCGGTGAACTCCTCGACCGTGGGTTCCGTCGCGGTGACCAGCCGTACTCCCGGATGGTCGCCGAGGGTGCGCAGCGGCGACTCCCGGGGGGCGAGGATCACCAGGCGGGTGCCGGAGGCGAGCAGCGAGACCGCCAGTGCGGCGAGGGTGGTGCTGCGTCCGGAGCCCGGCGGGCCGACGACCGAGAAGGTCGGTGAGGTGTCCGCGAAGTCCACGCCCACGGGCGAGACGTCGTCGCCCCCGAGTCCCAGCAGGCCCCACATCGGCCGACGGAACTCCGCTCCCACCTTCTCGTACGCGTCCGTGAAGGTCACCTTCACCGGCAGCGTGCCGATGCGGGCGGGCCTGCGGTCCGCGGGGAGTCCGGTGTCGCGCCGGGTCGCCTCGGCGCCGATCCGGCGCAGCGCCTCGGCCTGCTCCTGCCCGGCGGCACCGGGTGCGAGCAGCGCCACCTGGATCTCGGTACCGCCGTCGGAGCTCCAGCCGCGGCCGGGCTGGATGATGTCGGGCATGTCGCGCGAGCGCTTGCCGACGGCGTGGTAGTCGGTCCGGTCGTTCAGGCGCAGCAGCAGCTTGTTGTCGTTGAGCGCGGTGGCCCGTCCGGACAGCAGGGCCCGTTCGGAGGTGGCGACGACATGCAGGCCCGCGGCGGCGCCCTCTCTCAGCAGCCGGTTGAGCAGCTCCACCAGACGGCCGCCGTTGTGGTCGGCGACGGCCTCGATCAGCGCGTCCCAGCCGTCGATGAACACCATGATGTGCGGCGGGCGGGCACCGGCACCGACGATCTCGCGCAGCTCGGTGAGGTTGCTCGCATGGTGCTCGGTGAGGCGTTCCTGTCGCCGTTCCAGTTCCGCGTCGAGTCTTGCGAACAGCCGTTCCAGCCGCTCGAGGTCACCACGGGGCACCACGGCGCCGCAGTGCGGGAGCACGCCCAACGCCGTCAGCGCGCCACCGGCGAAGTCGATGCCGTAGAGGTGGACGTCGGCGCTGGAATGGCCTTGGGCCAGGGCTCCGGCCATGGTGCGCAGCACCTGGGAGCGGCCGGAGCGCGGGATGCCGATGACGTACAGATGCCCGAACTCGGCGAGGTCCAGGCGGACGGGCAGCTGTGCCTGTGCTTCGGGCAGGTCCGACAGGCCCCACGACACCGGGGCGAGGCGGGCGCCGCCGGACTCCTCGGGCTGCGGCAGGTCGTCGATCAGGACGTCCGCGCCGAGGGCCGGCAGCCAGGGGCTGGGCTGGGGGGCGCAGCCGGCGATCCGCGCCGCCTCGGACAGCGCCTCCACCAGCGCGTTGAGGTCGGTGGGGACATCGTCGACCGCCATGTCCGCCGCGGTCTCCCCGCCGGGCTCCGACTCGGCCGTGCCGGGCAGGCCGAGGGAGCGGCCGAGGCGCTGCCAGTGCAGTTCGGTGCCCCAGATGCGGGACTCCTCCACGGGCTGCTGCTCCCCGGGATTCGGGGAGGGCTTCGCGCCGGGCAGGGGGGTGCCGGCGTAGGCGGTCTGGAAGGGTACGACCGTGCCGTGGCCGAGGCGGGCGAGTGCGCGGCCGGGGGTGGCCGCGGAGATGCTGACGGCGTCCTTGGTGTCGATGACGTCCTGGCTTTCCGAGGAGTCCGTGACCCGCAGCGCGATCCGCAGATTGGTGTTGGCCCGGATGTCGGAGTTGACCACTCCGGCCGGGCGCTGGGTGGCCAGGATCAGATGGATGCCCAGGGAACGGCCGCGCTGGGCGATGCTCACCAGGCCGGGGATGAAGTCCGGGATCTCCCGGTACAGGGTGGCGAACTCGTCGATGACGATCACCAGCCGGGGCACGGGCGCCAGCTCCGGGCTGCGGCGGCGCATGCCCTGGTACTCGGGCAGGTCCTTGGCCCCGGCGTCGGCCAGGATGTGCTCGCGTCTGGTGAGTTCGGCTGCCAGCGAGGTCAGCGCGCGCTGGACCAGATGGCTGTCGAGGTCGGTGACCATGCCGAGGGTGTGCGGCAGGTCCACGCAGTCCTTGAAGGCACTGCCGCCCTTGTAGTCGACCAGGACGAAGGTCAGCTCGTCCGGACGGTTGACCGCCGCGAGCGCGGCCACGAAGGTCTGCAACAGCTCGGACTTGCCGGAACCGGTGGTCCCCGCCACCAGGCCGTGCGGGCCGTCCTTCACCAGGTCGAAGGCGGCCGGTCCGTCGTAGCCGGCGCCCAGCAGGACGCCGGTGGACGCCGGGCGCCGGTCCCAGCGGGCCGCGATCTGCTCGGCGGTCGGCTCGGGCAGCCCGAGGAGTTCGAGCAGCCCGACCTTCGTGGGCAGGCCCTCGGAGGCGTCCGGGGTGACGTCGCGGATCGGGGCGATGCCCCGGGCCACACGTTCGCACCAGTCCGGCTCGACCAGGTCAGGACGGATGTCGGGGACGTCGGGCTGTCCGGTGCGGCGCAGGGTCAGCCGGTGGTTCTCGTGGCGGACCACGGCGCTGCACTCCTCCGGAAGGAGCCGTTCCTCCTGGTCCAGGCAGAGCGGGAAGATCCGGACGGCCGGGCCCTCCTTGAGGATCGAGACCACACCGGGTACGTCGCGCAGGCGCCGGGCGCCGTCCATCACCACCAGGACGTCCGGTTCGCTCAGCAGCGCCTTGCTCATGGTGGACTCGGCCGCCCGCTGGCGGGTGCGCAGGATGGAGACCAGTTCGGCGACCCGGTTGGCCACCGTCTCCGGGTCGTTGCCGATCAGGGCGACGGCGCCGCCACGAGTGCCGGGCAGGCCGTCCCGGGAGTGGGGCAGCCAGCGCGCCCAGTGCCAGGAGTCCTGCGAGGCCTTGTCGGTGAGGACGACGATCCGCAGGTCGCGCGGGGTGTGCAGGACCGCGGCCTGGGCGGTCATCCAGCGGGCCAGGGCCTGGACCGGTCCGGTCGCGCCGGCCAGACCCACCACGCCGTTCTCGACCAGGTCGACGCCGACCGGGGCGTCCGGGATCGTCCAGTGCACCGCCGTGTGGTTGTCCTCGCGGGCCGTGTCGTCGATGCCGAGCAGGGACGGCTGCGGGGCCGTGCCGATGCGCAGGGCCAGGTGGTCCGGGTCGCCACGGCGACGCTCCCACAGCCTGCGGCCCGGGCCGACCGCCCACAGTCCGGCGACCGCCGGATCGGGCGCGCTCTCGGTGCGCAACCGCCGCTCGTTGGCGACCTTCTCCCGGACGTCCTCCTCCAGCGAGGACCGGCGCTGCCGGTAGACGCGGGACCTCTCCTCGTAGTCCTTGCGGGCCTGCCGTCGTCCGCTGACGTAGTTCGCCGCGACCAGCACCGGCGACAGGAACATGAAGATCAGGTAGAAGTACGAGTTCAGGAACAGCATCATCGACACGCCGAAGACCATCGGGGCGAGGCTCACCAGCAGCGGGATCGGCCTGCGGCCCGGAGGGTCGGGCGGTCCGGGGAGCCTGAACCGCTCGGGTGCCAGATGGGGCAGGATGCGCGGCGGCCGGTTGTAGTCCAGGCCACCACCGCCCTCGGACGGCACCACCGCCGCGTCCCTGGCCGTCGGTTCGGTCAGCCGCAGCAGATACTCGCCGACGGACAGCTCCGCGTCGACGGCCCACACCTGCCAGCCGCCGGGGATTGCCGTGCTGCCGGCCTCCTGGAACTCCCCGTCCTCGCCGTCCGCGCCGTCCACCTCGTCCTGTTCCGCGAGGGGCAGCAACGGGGTGTTGGGCCGGCCCCGGTGCTCGGGCGGCTCCGGTACGGACAGCCTGGCCGGGCCGCCCTCGCGAAGCTCCACGATCGCCGATCCGTCGGGTCGTACGGTCACCCGGATGCCCTCGCCGGGTATGCCCCGGCCTTCGAGGGGGACGGCCGCGTCCTCCTGCGGGCCGATGCCGTGGGTGCCGAGGGCGAGCGGGTACACGCGCCCGGCGTCCGGGCCGCCCACCACCTGCAGTTCCACCACCGGGGCGTGGTCCGGCCGGTGCGGCTGCGGCATGGCGTCACGCTCGGGGCCGTACGCGCTGACGGCCGGTGCCCGCGGGGTGCCGAGGGCGACGACGCTGCCGTCCATGAGGCGGGTGCCGGCCAGCGGGGTGCCCGGGGCGAGCGCTTCGTCGCCCAGAAAGCAGGCCGGGGCCGGGCCCGGCGCGGGGAGCGGGCCGCCGGTCTCATCGGTCTCGTCGGTGTCCCCGGCGCGCAGCCGGGCCAGGTGTGCGGCGATGTCCTCGACGGGGGTGCTGCCGGACGCGGTGAGCAGGACGTCCTGGCTGCCGTTGCGGTCGCCGTCGGCGACGGTGGTGATGAGGAGTTTCACGTCTCCCCTTGCGGGTGGTTCGGGGGTGGTCATCCGGGGGGTGGTCTTCGGGGTGGTGCTTCGGGAGAGCCCTTGAAGCGGCTAGTCCTCGCGTGTTCCGGAGGAGGCCGCGGTGCTGCGTTCCCGGGTGGTGGTCGGCTCGGCGAGCAGGTTCGAAGCGGTCGCGGTGCGGGTGGGGGCCGTGACCTGCGGGACGGGTTCCGTCTGCGCCTCCTGGAGAACCTCGGCCTCTTCGAGCGGCAGGGCCTCCTGGAGTTCTCGCGTCTCCCCGGCTCCCCCCGGCCGGTGTTCCCGTGCGCGGGGGGCGGGTGTGCCCCGGCGCGGGGTCGACTCGCGGCGCAGTCGGCGGCGGTCCGCGCGGACGGCGGTGACGACGGCCCGGGCCAGCGGTCCGGAGTCCGTGTCCAGCTCCAGTTCCGGCGCGATCACCCGGCCGCGGCCGTCGACCCGGAGGGCCCAGGTGTGCCCCGCGACCCGGCCGTCGGCCAGGCAGACGACGGCCCCGGAGGCGGCGAGGGCGCTCAGGCGCCGGGCCTGCTCGGGGGTGGGGGCGGCGCAGACGACCACGGTCGTGGCGGTGCGGGCGGACTCCCCGATCTCGTCGGGTTCCTGGACCCCGTCGGCCGCGGGGGCGGCCGCCTCCAGTTCCCGCAGCAGCGTGTCGAGCCGCTGCCCGCGGTGCTGCGGATGGACCCCGTCCGCGACCACGACCGAGGCGCCGCTGCCTGGCCGGTCCAGCTGGGCGGCCAGCGCCTGGAGCAGCCGGGTCCGGGCGACGGTGTCCCCCTCGACGGTGATCAGTCGTGGTCCGGCGGCCAGATCGAGGTGGACGCAGGCGTCGTCCGCCATGCCGACGGCGACCGGCAGCGGACGCAGGCGCGCGCCGGCGCGGGTGCCGCCGGGCGGCAGCGCGTCCTCCTCCGTCAGGGGCAGCTCCCAGCGCTGGGGGCCGGGTTCGGCGGGGGCCTCCCAGGGGGCGGGCGGGCCGGGGAGCCGGCGGGCGGCGATCTGTACGGCCGCCCATCCGGGTTCGAGGCGCACGGTGTGCGGTACGGCGCCGGGTGTTCCGGCGAGGGCCGCCGATGCCGCGTCGAGCAGCCGTCGTACGAGCAGGCCGCCCCGGGGGTCGGAGAGCTGCCGGGCCAGGGCGCGTACGCCTCGGCGGTGGCGGCGGTAGGCGCGCAGGGGTTCGCCGAAGGCCTGCCGGGTGAGGGTCAGCTCACGGCCGACGCGCCGCCGGAACGGCCGCCGGCCGCCCCCCTTGCGGATCAGGTGCCGCAGCAGGAGGAACAGCAGGATCAGGACGACGACGGCCACGATGACGACCGTGAGCACCGAGTCGCTCGGCTTTCCGATCGCGAACGCAAAGTCCGGTGTCGGGTCGGCGCTCGTCACGGCGGGCCCGGTCATGCCGCCGCCGGGGTGTCCGCGGGGTGCCGGCGGCGCAGCTCACGTATCGCGTGGTGGGTCCGGGACTTGACGGTTCCCGGCGGAATGCCCAGGGCGTCGGCGGCGTCGGAACCGGTGCAGCCGAGGACGTAGACGTAGAAGAGGACCTCGCGATGGGGGTGCGAGAGCCGGGAGAGGGCGTGGACCATGAAGCGGCGCTGGACGGCCTGGCTCATCGGGTCCACGGGTTCGATGTGCTTGTCCAGCGCGTGGTCGTGCTGGATCTCGGTGTGCACCCGTTCGCGCCGGGACCAGTCGACCACCAGGTTGTGCGCCACCCTCACCAGCCAGGCCCGGGACGGTGACCAGCCGGGGGGCTGGTTCGCGGTGTTCAGCCAGGCGCGTACCAGGGTTTCCTGGACGAAGTCCTCGGCCCGCTGGCGGTCGCCCCGGATGAGGCCCGACACATAGCGCAGCAGGGCACCGTGGTGTTCTTCGTAGAGCCTGCGGGTGGATCCGTCGTGGGAGGGCGTGGGTGTTCTCATAGGTCCCCCAGGGCCGGCATGGATCTTCCTGGGCCGGTCCGGTCGGCGCCGCGGCGGCGGCGTTGGCTGGGCAGGGCTGAGCACGGGTACCCGGGGTGGACTCACGGTTCATGGGTGGAATGTGAGGTTCCGCTGGGAGTCTATGAGCGGTTCTGAATGTTTCAAGACTTTGTGAGAAGAACCTGAGGTTACAGATGAGAACGCACCCGGGAAGCGGACAGGGGCGCCGGTCCGGGGGAAGGACCGACGCCCCTGCGCAAGGGATGCCGACGGAGGGGGAGTTGGAGGCCGGCATCCCGCTTCTGGCGCGGGTCAGCTGGGGATGCCGCCCGCGATCTGCGAGTCGAGGTTGTTGACCGCGTTGCAGATGTCCCGGAACTGCTTGGAGAACTGCGTGATGTTGTTCACTGCCTCCGTCAACGACTTGTTGAAGTTCGCGTAGGAGGTCTGCATCTTCGGGCTGGTGGCCGTCAGCAGCAGGCCGCCCTGGAGCAGGTTCTCGACATCGGCCTGCAGCGAGGACAGCTGGGGGACGAGGGTGTCGCTGACCGCGGAGTCGAGCTTCTTGGCCGTGGCTTCGACTTCCTCGTCGTCGATGACGTTCTTGGGCATGGTGCACCTCGATTTCTGTTGATGGACCCGGCGGCGCCGGAAGAGCGCGTGCGGGAGCTTCGGGGTGGGGCGCCGGGGCGCCCGCGTGGAGTCAGCGCCAGTTCTCACCGAGGGTTCCGAGGGGCGGTTCGGCGCCGCTGCGTTCGTGCTGGGTGACGGACTCCCTCAGGTACCAGCTGCCGTCCTCGGCGCGCTGCCAGATCTCCTGGATCTCGTTGCTGCCGTCGGCGACGAAGCGGGTCCCGGTGTTCTCGTTGGTGACGACCTTGGTGACGGAGCCGTCGGCGCCCGTGTAGTCGGTCCGGGTCACGCCCTCCTGCACCGTGGTCGTCGTCCCCGCAGCGGTGGGGCCGGAAGGATGGCCGCCCGCGTCGACCAGCGGGTTCTCCACCGTGAGATACGCCGGAGGCCGGTCCAGGAACTGCTGGTCGTCCTGCTTGCCCGCCTCGGACTCGAGGTAGGTCTCCTTGTCCATGGTCAGTTCCCAGTCGCCGTCCGGGCGCTTGGTCCAGATCTGGAGGGTGTCCCGGCCGGTCTCGTCGGTGACGTAGCGCTTCATCCACCCGTCGGGCGAGCCCTCGGGGTCGGAGTCCATGTAGACCTTGGTGACGGAGCCGTCGGAACTGCGGATCGTGGTCACGGAGTCGCCGTCGCGGGACAGCGGGTGGTACGTCTCGGAGTACGACAGTCCCGTGTTCTTGTTGGTGACGGTGGTGGTCGTCTCCACAGGGTCGCCGTTCCCGTCGACCTTGATCTCGCCGTTCCCGTCGAGCTGGTACGACACCGTCGTGGTGCTGTTGGCGTCCTCCACGGTGTAGCCCTTGGGCACGAAGGCCTCGTCGGGCAGATCGTCCAGCTGACCGCGCATTCCCCTGAGCCGGCCGACGTCCGGGTCGCGATCCGGGTCCCAGTCGCGCAGCTTGTCGTACTCCTCGCCGAAGGTGTCCTGGAGGTCCTGCTGCCGCTGCTGGAGGGGCTTCTCCTCCTCGGTCAGCGAGGTCTGGGCGGTCTCGGTGTCCGCCTGGTCGTCCCACACCTCCTTCTGGCGGGCCTGGAGGTCCTCGGACTCCCGGTCCAGGGGGTCCATCCGCGTCTGGAGGTCGGCCCGTTCGGCGTCGAGGCCGTTCTGCTTCTTCTCCACGGCGTCCTCGACCTCCTTCTGGGTGGACTTCTCCAGCGCCCAGAGGTCCTTCTGCTTGCTCTGGAGTCCGTCCTGCCGCTCGGAGAGGGGCTCCTGGTCGCGGCTCAGTGCCTCGCGCTCGGCGTCCAGTTGCCGCTGCCGCTCGTTCAGCGGGTCGAACGCCTTCTCCTGATCGCGCTGATCCGCCTCCAGGGCGTCCCAGCGTTCCGCCAGCCCCCTGCCCTCCGTCTCCCACAGGTCGTCCCGCTCCTTCGCCAGGGCGTCCTGCCTGCGCTGCCAGGCGTCGAGGTCCGCCTGGGTGGCGTTCCCCCTGCCGAGCAGCGTCTCGCGTTCCCGCCAGAGGGCTTCCTGCCGTTCCTGGAGGGCGTCCTGCTTGCCGTCGTAGGCCTTCTGCTCCTGCTCGAGGGCGGTGACCTTCTTCTCCATGGCCGCGTCCTGCTGCGCGCGCAGGGCCTTCTCGTCCGCCCAGAGCCGCTGCTGCTCGGCCTGGAGTTCCTCCTGCCGTTTCAGCAGGGGTTCCTGTTCCTTACGGAGGGCCTCGTACTCCTTCTGCAGCTCGTCCCGCCTGGCCTGGAGCTTCTCCTCGCGCTGCCTGAGGAGGTCCTTCTCCTCCTGCCAGAGCCGCTGCTGCCTGGCCTGGAGTTCGTCCTGCTGCTTCAGCAGGGGCTCCCGCTTCCCGGCAAGCTCCTCCTGCTCCCTGTTGAGCGCTTCCTGCCGCTTCTGCTGGGCCGCGGTCTGTTCGTCGATCTTCCGCCGCTTCTCGACCAGGGCGTCCTGGTCCTTCTTCAGGCGCGCCTGCTGGGTCTTGAAGCGGGCCTCCAGGTTTCTGGCCTGGTCCGCGCGGAGCTTGCCGTTCAGCGCCTGCTTGCGTATCTCGTTCTGCCGGGTGGCCTCGTCGCGGACCTGGGCGGTGACCTGCTGGGCCGCGCCCGCGGCGTGGGAGGCGTCCTGGTCGTAGAAGGCCTTGCCCGCCTTGTCGAGGAGGTTGCCGAGGTCGGTCATGACCTGCCAGCCCTCTTTGAACGAGTTCTTCCAGGCGCCGTAGAAGTCCTCCAGCGCCTCGGCGGTCTCCCGGCGGGGGCCGATGTCACCGGCGGCGAACGTCTTGTCCGTCTGCGAGGTGACGTCCAGTTCGTCGCGGAGGTGCCACAGATGGCGGGCGAGGACGGTCATCAGGTCGTAGTCGTAGGAGATGCGCACCATGTCTGCCGTCCTTCCTCGAAGCGGTCGTGTCCCGTGTCGGTGCCGAGCCGCCCTGTAGACGAGGAGTCGGGTCCGGATGGTTCAAAGAGATTTCGTCCGCACCGCGCTGACCGGCGAGAACTGTGGCGTGCGCCACTTTCTTGAACTCTCGGCCCGCCCTGGAACGTCTGCTTCCGGTACCCCCAAGTCCCGGACCGCGTGGAGGACTCCTTGGCCACCTCCGACGAGTGGAGCAGAGTCGGATTCACCGGCAATCCGGTGACGGGAAATCCCGGCGTCGTCGAGAACATCACCAAGGAACTGCGCGGCCTCGGCGACCTGGCCGGCCGGGTCGACGGCGGCCTCGACACCCTGCTGAACAAGACCGAGGACGGGGGCTTCGAGGGGCGGACCGCGGACGCGCTGCGGACGTACGTCAAGGACGAGCTCAAGACGTTCATGGCGAACATCAACCGCTCGTTCGAGATGGCGGCCGACGCCACGGCCCGCTACGCGCGCGCCCTCGGGGACTCTCAGGACCGGGCCGAGAACGCCGCCGACACCGTCGCCGCGCTGGAGCGGGTCGGCGGTCAGCCGCTCGCCGAGAACGATCCGGAGATGACCCGCGCCCGCAACGAGGTGGACGCGGAGATCGACACCATCCAGGCCGAGGGGAAGATCCTGGAGGACGCCCTGCACGAGGCGTCGCGGCTGGTGTCGCGGCCCGTGAAGAAGCCGAAGAAGAGCTTCTGGAAGCGGTTCGTGTCGACGTTCTTCAAGGTCCTGGAGATCGTCGCGCTGGTCATCACGCTCGTCGCGGCCGTCATCGGCGGCCCGCTGGGCCTGGTGGCCTTCGGGCTCGGCGCGGTGCTCTTCGCCAAGGCCCTCGTCGACTACGCGACGGGCAACGGCAACGCCCTCAGCCTGGGCCTCGCCTTCCTCGGCATCCTGTTCCCGTCGACGAAGGGCCTCACCACGCTCGGCGGACTGGCCCGCATGGCCTCGACGGGCGCGAAGGCCCTGAGCGGTGCCCT
Organism: Streptomyces vulcanius; assembly: GCF_042653945.1. Classification (NCBI taxonomy): domain Bacteria; kingdom Bacillati; phylum Actinomycetota; class Actinomycetes; order Kitasatosporales; family Streptomycetaceae; genus Streptomyces; species Streptomyces vulcanius. The sequence goes on from NZ_JBHSFK010000013.1 coordinate 58,664, forward strand.
CTCCGCGAGCGGGCGGCTGCTGTTCCGGGGCGGCAGGATGCTGTTCTCCTCTCCCGGCCGACTCCTGTCGCTGGCCGGACAGGGTCTCGTCCGGTTCGGCAGCGGGCTCGGTAGCCGGGCCGCGGGCGGGTTCACGGCGCTGCCCCGGGTGCTGTCCAGGACGCCCGCGATGCTGGGGTCGGCCCTGAGGTTCATGGGCGGATTCGCCCGGAACACCTTCCGCCAGGGCTGGTCCGCGCTGACCCGCGACTTCGTCGAGTCGACCGCGTTCGTCGGCGGCAGCACGGCCGGACGGCTCGGCGTCTTCACGGCTCTGAGCCTGGGCCGGCTCACGATGACGGCGCTGCTGCCCATGCGGTACTCCGAGATCGCCCGGTTCGGCTACCGGGGCGCCTTCCGCATGGGGTTCATCGACCGGGGCCTGCACTTCACCTCGCGGCCCCTCGGCACCCTGGGCAGGACGGGTTCCCTGGCCGGGGACCTCGCGGAGCTGACCGGCCGGAACCTCGACCGGGGCGGAAACCTTCGCCCGTTCGACGCCACGAACACCGGCCGGCTCGCCGTCCCGGGGACCCCGGAGTTCAACGAAACCCTCGACGAACTGGCCGACATCCCGGTCACCTCGGTCACGGCACCCCGTACACGGGGCTTCAGTTCCCTGCCCGGCAGCACGCCCGTCCGGATGCCGGGCCGTCTCGACGACGTGGGCGTCCGGTTGAACTCCGTGGACACCCTCGACACGGTCGGACTGCCGGTCGGTACGGTCCCCGGAGGACAGCGGCTCGGGCTCGGGGACCAGCTGCGGAACCTGGACACCCTGACGGGCCTGGAGCGCACCGGGACCGGGCTGCTCAAGCCGCTCGACGAGCTGTCGGACCTGGCGGAGCTGAGCCTCGACGGCAGGCTCGGCGGTCTGACCGGGTTCCAGGTGCGGCAGATCCTGGACGGCGAGATCGACCTGGTGAACGTCGCGCCGGACGGGGTCGTCCTGCGTGTCGGGACGACCGATCCGGTGGACGTCCGGGTGCGGCTGAAGGACGGGGTGAAGGTCGACGTGCTCGGCCCGGCCGACCCCCGCGTCCCCACCTTGAACACGACGACCGGCACCGACCGCCTCGACCAGCTCGGGATCAGGCCCGACGACCTCACCCGGCTGATCCCCGACACCGGCGACGACGCGCGCACCGCACGCGACCTGCTCGGCCTCGGACCGGTCAGGACGGACCTCACCGCGCCCCCGCTCGCCATGAGCCCCGGCTTCACGCCCCTGACCCTGCGGGACATCGTCACCGGCGGGGCCACCGGCAAACTCGCCACGGAACGCTTCCAGACCTGGGTGCGCACCCAGGCCACCCAGTTCCAGCTGGACACCGCCGGGCGCAGGCTCTCCGAGATCGACGGACTGACCGACGCACCGCCGCTGGGCCGCGCCCGGGCCGAGCTGGACCTGAGCGCCGCGAAGATCGACTTCAGCCGGGCCCGGATCGCTTTCGACCGGCTGGGGATGAACCTGGACACGGTCCGCCGGGACGTCACGGTGATGATGACCCGTATCGACGGCCCGGCGGCCACCCTGCCCACCGGTGAACTGGGGCTGCTGGACAGCCTGGGGCGGCCCACCGGCCAGTGGATCACGATGGAGCCCGGGCCGACCGCCAACTGGGTCCTCAAGGGGGACTCCGGGGTCGTCCCCGACGTCAGGGTGACCATGACCGACGGCGTCTTCACCCTCACCCGGGCCGACGGCCTCGTCACCAGGATCGGCCCGGACGGCAGACCCCTGCTCGACGACATCCCGGTCCGGCCGGCGTCGCCCGCGGGTCCGTCGACCGTCCCGCAGGTCCACTGGCTGGTGCGGCAGGACGCGGACTTCTCGGCGACGGTGGGCAAGTCCGGGCTGAAGACACGGCTGACCGAGGACGGTCTCGTACCGGTCAGGACAGACGGCACCATCACACCGCTCCAGGCGGTGTCCACCGCCAATGCCAAGGTGTTCAAGGAGAACAGTCAGTTCACCGCGTTCTCCGCGCCCGGCGGCACCGGAAAGCCCTTCGGGAACAGCGAGATCGGGCTCGACCTCGCATCCCTCAGCAAGGACATCACAGCCGGTGCGGAGAACGTCAGGAGTGTGCGGATACTCTCCAACACCCAGCTGCGGCAGGAGATCCTCAAGGAGATCCGGTTCGCCGTCGGGGACTCGGCTCTGGAGATCCCGTCGAAGTTCACCCACCTGACGAAGAACGACGACATCAAGAAGTTCCTCGCCGAATACAACGTGCCGAAGAAGTTGAGCGCCTCGGTCGCGGCGGACATCAAAACGCTGCTCCAGGTGCGCCGCGACAACACCTGGCTCGTGCAGGGGGCCATTCCGAAGGAGTATCTGACGGGCCCCTATCCGACCGTCGACTCCCTGAAGTTCGTACCGGCCGCGCCGGCCACCACCACCACGATCCAGGCGCCCACGGACCTGCTGGATTCCGCGGGCCGGGCCTCCGGTTCCGGGTTCCCTCCCATGGAGACCCCGCAGTTGGTGATGAGGACGGACGAATTCCTCATGTCGAACGTCGACCTGGAGCAGCTGCGCGGTGTCAAGCTCATCCGGCAGGACGACTTCCACGCGTGGGAGGCCGACGCCAAGGGCCTGCGCAAGTCGCACTTCAAGCCCGACATCGGAATGGTCCCGGCCAACCCGGACGGCAGGACCGGCGCCTTCCAGCATGTGGCGGGTGCCGAGATCGCGGAGCGGAAGACCAACAGTCCCTTCACCTCGTTCGCCGTGTCCGGTGGCGAGAAGGTGTACGGCGACACGGAGTTCGCTCTCGATGTCCACAAGCTGGGTCTGGACATCAAGGCCGGGAAGCTGGAGAACGTGGGAATTCTCCCGGCCCGGGATCTCCAGCAGTTGATCGGCGATCAGATCGAGCGGACCATCGGGAAGCGTCTCGACTTCTCGGGGCTCACCGGGACCAGCTCCCGGAACGACGTCATCGAGTTCCTCAGGAAGAACGACGTCAATATCGTGGGCCGGGGCGGCAAGGACGCGATCGGCAAGATCGCCGGAGATGTCCGCGTCCTGCTCAACAGCACCCGTGACCAGGAATGGCTGATCAAGGGCACCATTCCCCGGAGTTACCTGGAGGGCCCCTACCCCAGGGCGACAGGGGCCGAGGCCGCGGGTGGCCCGGTGCCCGTCGGTGATGCGCTCCAGGGTCTCGACGAAGCCGCCGGCGACCTCCGGCTGTCGGACACGTTCAAGACGGACTTCGAGGTGAAGACCGGCTCCGTCGAGTGGCGTACTCCGGACGGCATGAATTCCGGTCGGCCGGGACCGGTCCCGGACCGGCTGGCCTTCGCCGCCGACCGGTCCGTCGACCTTCGGACCATCACGCCCGCGCCGGTCTGGCGCACGACCGACGAGACGTTGTGGCGCATCGGCGGCAGGCGCCCCCTCGACCAGATCTTCAGCGAGGGGTTCACCGTCCGCGACCCCCTGGAGACCAACCTGGACATCATGGTCAGGACCGGCCAGCCGTCGGCGTTCGTGAGCACCACCACCGACAAGACCCTCGTCTGGGACGGCGTCTTCAAGTTCGAGATCGAGGCCTCCGGAGGGATCGACGTCGGCAGGACCTTCGAACGCTCCATGGGCCCGGACGCCTGGCGGACATCGGGCTGGGCGTCGGAGAACGAGATCGCCTTCCCCGGCGGTATCGCCCCGGAGTTCATCCGTGGCGCGTACCGGATGGACGCCCAGCACAACCTCCTCGAATGGATCCCGAACCCCGACTTCCGAGGCAGCAACCCGCTGCCCGAGCTCGCGGCGGATCTGCGGGTCGCCGGGGAGGGCACGTCGGGTCCGAGCGCGCTGGACTTCCGGGGTCTGTCCCTCGACGACCAGCTGCGGCTGCTGGACCAGCTCGACCTGGGCGAGACCAGGGCCTTCGACGACCTCGGCTCCCCGAACGGGGTCAACGCCCTCGACGAGGTCGGAAGCCGGCTGGACGACCCCGGTTATCTGTCCGACGACTTCACCTTCGACCGCTTCGACGCACCCGCACCCCGGACCGAGACCGTGCTGGTGGACCCTCAGGAGTTCGCCGGGACCACCGGCTTCCGCACGGAGTGGCAGCGGACGCCGCTGGAGGACGGCGGGTTCACGCACATCGGCGAGGCCGGGGACATCCGGATGGTGTTCACCGCGGAGGACGTCCTCCAGTTCCGTGACCTCCGGCTCCCGGCCGGCGACGGCTTCCTCCGCTTCGACGGCGACGCGGTGCCGGGGTCCCTGCCCCGAGTCGTCGGCGAGGACGGCCTGCCGCTGCCCGGCGGTGCGGTGATCGAACCGGTCAGGGGCGCGCTGGGCGTGGTCACCGGTGTACGGGTGCGGTCACTGGACGGCGCCTGGACCGGCCGCTTCGACCTGGACGGTACGCGGCTGTCCGAGCAGCTGACCCTGTCCGGCCCCGTCGGCGGCCCGCTGACCGGCGCCCGCCTGACCACGACGTTCACACAACTGCCGGGCGGCGCGCAGTCGGCGACATACCGGCTGACCGTACCGGGGTCGGCCGACGGCGCCTTCGCCGTCGTACGGCTCGACGGGGATCCGGCGCGGCGGCTGCCGGGCGGGTTCGCGGTGACCGGCACGGCGACCGGGGCGCGGTTCGTGTTCGACCGGGGCGGCCGGTTCGTGGACCTTCCGGTGGACGGGGCGCCGCCGGTGCGCCTGGACGTGTCCGGGGCGGCGGTGCCGGACACCGCCCAGGGACCGCCCTCGACCCTCGACGGCCTCGGTGATCTCGGCGAACCGGGCTCGCTGAACCGGCTCTCGCTGCCGGATCCGTCCCGTACGGATCTCACACCGCAACCCGTCGGCCTCGACGCCCGGTTCACGGCGCACGTGACCGACGGCGCCCCGACGCCGGTGCATCCGTCACGGTTCGACGGTATGCCTCTGTCCGGGGCGGACGAGCTGACGGATCTGCGGCTGCGGGTCACGGAGTTCCCGGCGACCGATCTCGCGCCGGCGTCGTTCCGGATCGACGTGGTGGACTTCGGCGCCCCCGGTGGTCCGGTGCGGCTGGAGAACGTGACGGTGACCCTCCGCGAGGGCGGCGGGGTGAGCATCGCGGGTCCGCGGGGCGGTGTGCGTTGGCAGTTCGACGCCCTGGGGCACCTGGAGTACCGGGAACTTCCGCTGACCGGCACCGACTTGGCCCTGCGCTTCACCGACGACGCCCTCGACCCGATGCCGAGGGTGGTCGGCCCGGACGGGGTGCCCGTCCAGGGGGCGACTCTCACCCCGGTCCGGGACGCGACCGGAACGCTGAGCGAGCTGACCGTGCGGGTGCCCGTGCCGGACACGGGCGGGCTCACGGCGGTGTGGCGGTTCGAACCCGGCGGCGCCCTGCGCCAACAGGAGCTGCCGCTCACGCTGCCGGGCATCGACGGCCCGGCCGGCCTGGGCGTCAAGGTGACGATCACCCCTGGTCCGGGCGGCACCACGACCAGGCTCATCGAACTGACCGGGCCGTCGAACCTCACCGGTTCCTTCCGGCTCGGGCCGATCGACGCCACCCTCGCCGGGCGGCTGCCGAACGGCTTCACGGTCACCGACACCGTCACCGGCGCCCGCTTCCACTACGACGCCGACGGTCGCCTCGCCCTGCGGGACCTGCCCGCCCGGGACGGCTCCGGCTTCCTCCGCTTCACCGAGGACGCCACGCCCGGCACCCCGCCGGTCCGGCTCGATGATCTCGGCGATCTCGGCGACTTCGCCGGTGACCTGGGCGATGTGTCCCAGATCTTCGACCGTACGCTTGAGGAGGCGGGCGGCGTACGAGGCCCCTTCGGCGACCTCGACCGTCTCGACCGCGTCACGGGTGCGGACGCACCGCGCACCGACGCGCTCCCGCGACCGGACGGTCCCGGCCCGGAGGAACGAGCACTCGTCGACGACCTCTGGAACGACCTGGTCCAGGACGTACGGCCGCTGTCCGCCGACGAACTGAACCGCGTCATGGGCCCCGACTCGCCGCGCACCGACACGCTCTCGGAACTCGGCGACCTGCCGGACGTCGATCCGGAGGCGCTCCAGACGCGCCTGGACAACCTCCGGCGGATGGACGGTGAGCTCCAGGGCGTGGACGAAGCGATCCGTGTGCCGCTGTCCGGTGTGGACGAACTGGCGGACCTCGACCTGCGGGTGACACGCCTCCCGGCGACCGACACGGCACCGCAGGGCTCGTACCGGCTGGAACTGACCGACCGCACCCCCGGCGGGACCGGACCGGTGCGCGGATCGGACTTCAAGGTCGAACTGCTCGACGGGAGTGGCAGGTTCGCCGTCATCGATCCGGCCGGCACCACCCGGTTCGCCTTCGGTCCTGACGGCCGTTTCCTCGGGCGGGAGACCGTTCTCACCGCCGACGGGCTGCCGGAGGGGCTGCGGCTCAAGGTGACGATCGACCCCGCGGCGGACGGCACCGGGCGGGTCACGGTCGACGTACTCGTCCCCACCGGCACCGCCGGTTCCGTCCGGTTGACCGCGGTGAACAGCGAGCTGTCCGGGCGGCTGCCCAGCGGTTTCACCCTCACCGACACGATCACCGGCTCCCGCTTCCACTTCGACCACACCGGCCGCCTCGCCTTCCGCGACCTGCCGGCCGAGGACGGCTCCGGATTCCTCCGTTTCACCGAGGGCGCCGGGCCCGACACACCACCCGTCCGGCTCGACGGACTCGGCGATCTCGGCGATCTCGGCGACTTCGGCGGCGAGTTGAACGACGTCGATCTCGCCCGCATGTTCGACCGCACACTCGACGAGGCGTCGAGCCTGCGTACGGTGCCCGAGGGCGCCCCGGCGGACCTGTCCGGCATCGCCGGAGCCATGGACTTCCTGCACGCCGCGCCCGACGCGCACCCCTTCCAGGGGCTGGACCTGCCCGGGGTGCAGCGGCTCGCCGACGACGCGACCGCCTCGCTCGAGGGGCTCGGTCTGCGCCCGGGGCTGCTGGGCGACCAGCTGCGGGAGATGACCGCGCAGGCCCGACTGGCGCTGCGGCGTCAGGCGGTCACCGCCCTCGGCGACTATCTGGACCTGCCGCTTGCGACCCGCCTCGACGACCTTCGGGCCATGCCCCCGGCCGGCCGCGTCCTCGGCGACTTCACCGTCACGCCGACACCGCACGGCGGGCCCGGCGGCAGCCGCTACACCGTGCACCACACCCCCTCGGACCTGACACTGGGCTTCGACGCGAACCGCGGGCCGGCCTACCAGGAGGTGTTCCTGCGCGGCGGCCCGGCCGACCTGGACGGGCTGAAGCTCGGGGTCACCGGACGCTCGGCGGACGGCGGGCCGTGGACACCCACCGCGGTCGACTTCGTCGCCGCCCGCCCGGCCGACGACCTCTACACGGTCGCTCCCGGCACCGGACCGCACGGCGGTCTCACCCTCTCCGACGCGGCCGGCACCACCCACTGGCACTACGGCCCCGAGGGAGTGCACGTCCTCCGGGACGTCCAACTGCCCGGCGACCGGGGCATGTTCCGCTTCGACGCGGACGCCCCGGGCGGCACACCGCGGCTGCTGGACCCGACGGGCCGTGAACTGCCCGGGTTCCGCACCGAGGTGCTCGACGACGGCCGGATCGCCCTCGTCCCCACCGGGAGGGGCGCCCAGCCCCTGGAGCGGACGGTGTTCGACCCGGCGGGCACGCTGCGGGAGGAGACCGTCGCCGTACGGGTCAAGGGCGGAAAGGTCAACGGCCAGTACTGGAAGATCGATCACACGACCGGCAAGGCCGTGCGGCTCGACTCCTCGGGCAACCCGCTCACCGGCCGCTTCGACACCGCCACGGCGGAGAAGTCCGCCACCGGTCAGACCAAGTTGACCGGCGAGGGCAGGGTGACGCTGTTCGAGCGCGAGATCCTCGGCAACGGCAATGTCCTCCACCTCGACCTGGACCGGTTCGGCCGGGCTCGCTGGACCGAGTTCGACAGGGCCGGGAACAGGCTGCGGGCCGGGGAGCGGATCTTCGACAGCGACCGCAGGACCTTCCACGACACACTTCCGTACCGCTGGGCCCCGGTGGACGTCCTCGACGTGCGCACCTACACCAAGGCCCTCGACGGCGGTCTGATCCGGGCGGAGACGAACGCGAAGGGCGACTGGGTCTGGACGCGTTTCGCCAAGGACGGCACCGAGGCACTGCACGGTACCCGCGAGTGGTCCTGGACCCGGATCGGCTACAAGGACACCTACCTCGACCCTGCCACCGGGCAGCATGCCGTGGCCCAGCGGCGGGGCGACATATGGCCGTTGGACGGCTACCACGGCTCCCGCCAGTACCTGGAACACCCGCTGCTGTCCGGTCACGCTCCCGGCGGGACGCGGGCGAACCCCCTGGTGCACACCGCCGTCGGCCCGAACAACAAGCCGATCGACTTCGTCGACGAACTCACCGAGGAGCTCGCGCAGCTCGCCGACGGCGGCACCCTGCACGTCGCCCGGATCTCCGACCAGCGCCTCCCGGCGGCCGCCTGGTACCCGCGCGCGGGCCACGGCCGGTTCGACGGGTTCTTCCGCAACCTCGTCACCGGCGACTCCATGTTCCAGGTGTCCAAGTGGACGGAGACCGCCGCCGACGGAACGAAGCTGCGCGGCGTGCGGCTGGCCTCGCACGGCGGTCACAGCTGGCAGGACATCGACCGGTTCGGCCGGATCGTCCGGGAGACCCGCACGCTGGAGAACGGCAACGTCATCGAGGCGGGCCGCAGCGTCACCGACCCCAAGCAGTGGGCTCCGGCCCCGAAGTGGGACGGCACGGCGGCCTCGTACGAACTGCCCTGGCTGGACACCAAGACCGGCACCTCCGGCACCCGCCGTGTCGCCGCCGACGGCAGCTTCGAGGACGTGTTCACCGGCCCCCGGGGAAACGAGCTGCTGGCCATGCGCTCGCAGGGCACCGGTGTGCGCGAGTACCTGACCGAGAACCCGGCGCGCGGCATCGGCGCCGACGACGTGTCCGGGGTGTGGGTGGACAAGAACACCCAGCTCCAGATCACGGGCCGACGCGACCACTGGGGCGATCTGTACGTCGAGTCCCACGGCGACCCCCGCGAGGACCGCTGGACCTGGACGGCCACCCGCCCCGACGGACAGGTCACGGAGGGCATCCGCGTCCAGAACCGCGGCTCGCTGTACTCCCGTACCTGGGACGACTCGTTCACCGACTTCGAGCGGCTGGAGAACGGCCGGCGCGGCGCCGCGGTCCGGGAGCGCGCCGCCACCGGCGACGGCACCGTCTGGGTCGACGCCACCCGGCAGCCCGGCGACACCTGGTCCTGGCAGCGGATCAGCGCCGACGGCACGGTCGACTCGAAGGGCGTCCGCACCTACCAGGACCTCGCCAAGGGCCGCTGGACCGACCACATCGGCACCGACGTCGTGCGCTATCGCGACGGCGGCCGGGTCCGCGAGTACGCGTACACGGTGAACCGGCCGGCCGTCGCACCGCCCGTGGACACCGGCCGGATCACCCTGTCCGATCTCCTCGCCCGGTCCGCGCGCCACTTCGAGACGGACGCGTCGGCCACCGTGAACCGGGAGGTCTGGCAGGAGTTCGACATGGGCAAGGTGGTCCACCGCCGGGACCCCGTGCAGGGCGTCGAGGGCCGGTTCCGGGAGTCGGAGTCGCTGTGGAACCAGTGGCGCGAGTACCAGGACGGCCGGCTGGTGGCCCAGCGCACCCTCACCGGACGGGTCTGGGCCACCGACGCCTTCGGCCGCTGGTCCGCCTTCGACAGCGCCAAGCTGCCGGAGTTCAGCAGTCTGCCCAAGGTCGGCGGAGAGGTGGGCCTGGACGGACACCGCAGCTGGCGGCTCATCGGGCGCGAGGTGGACTTCCGCGGCTACACGACCGAACTGCGCGGCTACAACCGTGAGTTCCGCGATGTGTTCCACGACATCTGGACCGGCGTCGAGGACGGCTCCTCGGCCTCCATGCCGATGTGGCGGCACCAACTGCGCAAGGCCGTCACCGACTTCACCATGGGCTATCTGATCGAGTTCGGCACCAGCTTCGCCGTGTCCGCCATCACCGCGGACCTCGGTAACACGAAGTTCGACCCGATCACGGCTCTCCAGCGGGCGGCCCTCAACGGTGCCATCGGCGGCGGCATCCGCGTCGGCGTCAACATCGCCTACGACACCACGCGCCTCGGCTACCTCAAGTACGGCCTGACCAACCTCGACCAGGGCCAGGACTGGAACCGTCACCCCCTGGCCTCCAAGGACGACTGGGACGGCGAGTGGACCGTGTACGAGAACCCCACCCGCTGGCGCTCAGGTTCGTACGACTACTTCAACGGCCTGGGAGTGGGTGTGCTCACCGGATTCGTCAACAACGCCGTCAACGCGGCCGTGTTCGGGGTGAACGGGCAGAAGCGCACCGGCCTCGAAGCCCTCGAAGCGGGCGCCTGGGGTGCGGCGGGTTCGGCCTTCACGGGCATCACCAGCGGTCTGCTCCGGTACACCTGGCACGCCACCGCGGGCTCACGGATCTTCCACCGGGGCGGCCCCGGCGAGCTGATCTGGCAGGCCGCCGAGGCGCTGGGCGCGGGCACCCTCAACTACGGGATCAACAACAAGGGCGCCGACATCCAGCCGTCCCGTGCCTTCCCGCCCTCGGGCAGCACACCCACCACACCGGCCCCGCCCCCGGCCCCCGCACCACCGCAGCCGCTGACCATCGACCCGGCCGCTCTCCCCGACGGAACGGAACTCCTGTGACCCCCACCTCCACCGTGCACCGGGTCGCCCCCAAGGGCCGCGGCACGCACCGCAGCATCGCCTCCGCCGTGCGTGCCGCCCGCGACGGCGACGAGATCCGCATCGCCCCGGGCGAGTACGTCGAACAGCTGCTCGTCGACCGCACGGTGCACCTGCTGCCGGAGGACGGGCCGCAGCACGCCGTACGGCTGCTGGCCGCGTCCCCCGGGCGGCCCGTACTGGAGGTCGCCGCCCCCGGCGTACGGGTCGAGGGCATCGCCCTGACCGGACAGGACCCGGGGCTGCCCGCCGTGCTGGTCGGAGCCGGAGACCTGGAGCTCGACGCCTGCGAGATATCCGGTGGCCGCGTCGAGGCGGGCGGCGACTCCTCGCTCGCCCTGACGGACTGCCGGGTGTCCGGGGCGGGGCTGGCCGCGGTGCACGTCAACACCGCCGGCTCGGCGCGGCTGACCCGGGTCGTGGTCGAGGACATCCAGGGAACCGGCGTCGTCATCGGCTCCCGGGCCGCCGCCGAGGCCATGGAACTGACGGTACGGCGGGTCACCGGGTCCGGTGTCCGGGTACGGGGCGACGCCCGGGCCGTGCTGCGCGACTGCCGGATCTCCGGACCCGGCCGCAGTGGGCTGCTGGTGGAGGACGAGGCGGCCCTCACCGCCCTGGACTGCCGGGTGGAGGAGACGGCCGCCGAGGGCATCCGCGTACTCGGCAGTTCACCGCGTCCCGAGGACCCGGAGAGTACGGACGGCGGGGTCCTGCTCATCCGCTGTGAGGTCCTGCGCACCGGCACGGACGGGGTCGCCGTCTCCGGCACCGGGGACGTCCTGCTGCGTGGCTGCCGGCTGCGGGACGGCTCGGGGCCCGGGGTGAGCGCGGACGGCGAGAGCCGTACGGAGCTGGTGGACTGCCAGGTGGACCGGGCGCACGGCTCGGGTCTGGTGGCCCGGGGCTCCGCCCGGCTGACCGCCGAGGGCACGTCGGTGACCGGCAGCCGGGCCAACGGTCTGCTGGCGGGCGACCGTTCCGAGGTCCGCATGACCGCCGGCGACCTGACGGCGTGCTCGTTCAGCGCGGTGCACGCCTGCGACGACTCCCGGGTGACGCTCACGTCGTGCCGTATCGCGTCCACGGCGGAGCACGGGATCCGGGCCACCGACCGCGCCGGCCTCACCGTCGAGGGCGGCCGCATCACGGACTGCGGACTGTCCGGGGTGCGGATCGACAGCGCGGCCGAGGCCCGGATGCGCGGCCTCTCCGTGCTGCGCGGCCGGGCCGGTATCACCACCGAGTCGACCGGGACGGTGGTCCTGGAGGAGTGCGACGTCACGGACGCCGAGCGGGCCGGGATCTCCTGCGGCACCGGGACGGCCCCGGTGCTGAGGGACTGCCGGATCAGCGGCAGCGGCACGGCCGGCCTGGTGATAGGGGAGCGCGCCACGCCCGGCGTCGAGGGCTGCACGGTACGGGACGCCGCCGGATCCGGCCTGGTGGTGGGCCCGGGGGCCGAACCCCGGATCCGGTCCGTCATGGTGGCCCGGACCGGCAAGAACAGCCTGTTCGTCGGCGAGAAGGCCCGCGGCACGTTCGAGGACTGCGTCTTCGCCGGGGCCGGCGGGGACGGCGCGGCCTACCCGGCGCTGCATGTGTCGGCCGGCGGCGCGCCCGTACTGCGCGGCTGTCTGGTCCGCGACACCGAGGAGGACGTGGCCCTGGAGAAGGGCGCCCGGCCGGTGTTCGACGACTGTCTCTCACGGGACGTGAAGAACCCGTCCCTGCCCACCGGCGCGGACCGGTCCCTGGCGGCTGCCGGCAGCCCGGGAACGGACCCGCAGACCACCGCGCGGGAGACCGAGGCACCTCCCGAGGACACCATCGAGGACCTGCTCGCCGAACTCGACGGACTCGCCGGCCTGGACCGCGTCAAGCAGGACGTCTCGTCCCTGGTGAAGCTGATGAGGATGGTCCGCCGCCGCGAGGAGATGGGCCTGGCACCGCCCCCGCTCAGCCGCCATCTCGTCTTCACCGGCAACCCGGGCACCGGCAAGACCACCGTGGCCCGGCTCTACGGCCGCATCCTGGCCGCCGTCGGCCTGCTGGAGCGCGGCCATCTGGTCGAGGCCGACCGCTCCGCCCTGGTCGGGGAGTACGTCGGCCACACCGGCCCGAAGACCTCACGCGTCTTCCAGCAGGCCCGGGGCGGAGTGCTGTTCATCGACGAGGCGTACTCCCTCACCCAGTACGCCGGCACGAACGACTTCGGCCAGGAGGCGATCGCCACCCTGCTGAAGCTGATGGAGGACCACCGCGACGACGTGGTGGTGATCGTCGCCGGATACCTCGAGGAGATGGAGACGTTCGTCCGCTCCAACCCCGGCCTCGCCTCACGCTTCAACCGCACGCTGCTCTTCGAGGACTACGGCAGCGCCGAACTGGTCGGCATCGTGGAGCACCAGGCCGCACAGCACCAGTACGAACTCGGCCCCGAAGCCCGTGAGGCGCTGACCGCGCGCTTCGACGCGATGCCCCGGGACCGCGGGTTCGGCAACGGCCGTACCGCGCGCCAGCTGTTCCAGGCCATGACGGAGCGTCAGGCGTACCGCGTCGCCGAGCTGTCGGACGTCTCGGAGTCCGACGTGATGACGCTGAGGCCGGAGGACATCCCGCAGACCCTGTGAGCGCCTGACCTCTGCCCCCCCTCCACAGACCTCCCACGACGGACGACCGCGTAAGGACCGACACTCATGCCGCACACGCCCGACCCCCAGCAAGGTGACCGCCAGGAAGGCGAGTTCGCCGATCTGTTCGCCCGCAGGGCCCGCACTCCGCTGCGGGGCTTCCTGCCCGGCCGCCGGGTCTGGACCGCGGTCGGCGGCTCCGCGGCCGCGGTCCTGGTGATCGCGGGGTCCGCCTCGGTCGTCTCCGCCATCGACTGGAGCTCCGGCGGCTCCGACAAGGTGACCACCGCGGCCGGCAAGGAGGCACCGCGGGAGAAGGAGCACGCCGAGACCGCCGAGAAGCCGACAACCGCCCCGTCCGAGAAGGAGGAGGACAGCGGCAGGAAGAGCCCCGAGGTCGTCTACGTGCCCGTGTCGGGCGGCGCAGGCGCGGGCGCGGGCGCGTCGACGTCCGACCCGACCGACAGCGCCGAAGGCGCCTCGGGCTCGACCGGCAGCACTGGGAAGCAGAGTTCCTCGTCGACGACCCGGAACTCCCAGCCGGACACGCCGGCGAGCTACCTGTGGTCGGACGGAAGCGTGGACACGTCCGAGGACAACGCCTATTGGGACCAGAGTGTCGTCACCGTGAAGTCCACGAAGCCCCTCAGCAGCCTCAAGGTGGTCGTCAAGATCATTCAGACCGGCGGTGTCTCCAGCTCCGGGACCTGGAGCAACCTCGGGGACAAGGTGTCGGTGGCCACGGGGGCGAGCAGCGGCGAACTGGACTACGTGGTGACGCTGAAGTCGGGGAACACGCTGGACCCCGGTACCTACGTATTCAAGTTCCAGTACAACCACGACCAGGGCGACCGTGGCGCGGGCGGCGACCGCTACAACGTCACCACCGTGGCCACCGACTCCGACGACGAGTTCCGCTCCGGCGGCTTCTGAATCAAATGCGCGTGAGTAAATCTCTCATTGACCAGATTGCATTTGATGCAGGCGGTGGCTGCTCCTAGTGTCGAGACGTGCCCCTGGGGGCAACTGAGGTCCGTCGCGCGAAGGAGCAAAGAAGTTGTCCACGAAATCCACGGTGATCGTCGGTGGCGGCCTGGTAGGGCTCACAGCCGCGGCCTCCCTCAAACTCATCGGCCACGATGTCGTCGTGCTGGAACAGGCACCGCGGATTCGAGCCGTCGGCGCCGGAATCGGCCTGTGGGCCAACGCGTTGCGAGAGTTCGACCACCTCGGCATCGGCCCGGAAATCCGCGACATGGGCGTGGAACAGAACACGTGGTTCTTCAGCCCCGCCGGCGATCCGGTCCGCGCTGCTGGTTACACCGACAGCGATCACCGGTTCCTCCTTGTGCCGCGCCCCGAGTTGAACAACCTCTTGGCCGACACCATCGGTCGCGACCGAATACGCCTGGACGCCCACGTGACCGGATATACCGAGACCGGATCGGACGTCGTCGTGCACCTCGCCAACGGCGAGAAACTTCGCACGGATCTGCTCATCGGCTCGGACGGCGTCCACTCGCACGTGCGCAGGCAACTGGTGCCGGGGAGCGACGCCGTGACGCACTCCGGCCACTATGCCTGGCGCGCGATCGTGCCGACCGGAAACCAGAATTCACAGGCCACCGTGCTCACCGTCGGCCACCGCCGAACCCGCGGCGGGTACGCGAGGATCGCTCGTGATCGGACCATGTGGATGGTCAACCAGTTCGATGCCGGACCGCTCACCGGAAGCAAGCGCGAACGGGCACTGGCACGCGCACGGAATCTGGCCGAGGCGGGATGGAACGACGAACTCCTGTCCATGATCGCCGAAACGCGGGAGGAGTCCGTCCTGGAGAACCAGGTCACGCTGGTCCCGGAACTGCCCCGTTGGACCAGCGCGCGCGTCGCCCTGATCGGCGACGCCGCGCACGGGCTGTCCCCCCACATCGCTTCCGGCGGCACTCTAGGCATCGAGGACGTCGGCGTCCTGCGCGGCAGCCTGACAGCCGAGGCCGACCTGGAAAAGGCCCTCACCGCCTACGAGCACGCCCGCAGCGCCCGCTTCGACGCGGTACGCGAGCACTCCGCTGCCGTCGAACATGCCGGCGACGCAGTCGAATTCGCGCAACGCTACGCCGCGTTCAGCCGCTGGATGCTCACCACGGCACCCGCCACCTGAATCAGGGAATCACCCGTGAAGTTCCGTACCCATACGACTTGAGGCGGGTAGTGAATGCCGGACTGGATAGACCTCACGGAATCCTTGACAGCGTCGCCCGCCCTCTACGCCGTACTCATTGCGGTGTCCTTACTCGACTCCTTCCTCCCGTTGGTCCCGAGTGAACCCGTCGTGATCCTCGCAGGCATCGCCGGCGCAACCGGGCAGACGAATATCGTTCTTGTCATCGCCGCAACGACGGTCGGTGCCTTTCTCGGCGACCTCGTTCCCTACTCCATCGGCCGGTTGATGGGGGAACGCGTACTAAAACGCCTGCCAGTCGGTACCAAGCGCCGGACGGCGTACGACTGGTTCGAGCGCGAACTTGAATTACGCGGCGGTTTTGTACTCGTCTCCACGCGGTTCATTCCGGTCGGACGCTATCTCGCCACAGGAACGGCGGGGGTGGTGGGATACCCGCTGCGCAGGTTCATGCTGTACGTTGCGATTTCCACCTCCACATGGAGTGCTTATACCGCACTGTCGGGATACCTCGGTGGCGTCTTCTTCCAGGAGAACACGCTCCTTGCTGTCGCCGTCGGCGTCGGGCTCGCGTTCGCGGTAACCGGTGCGGTGCAGTTCTCGCGATATATTCGGCGCCGCAAGAATCGACGATGACGGCCCTACGGCGATGTCACGGTGAACTCCGTGATTGCGTCTGGGTAACTTATCAAGTCAGTTACCTGCACTTGATGTTAAGTGGGGGGCTCTCTAACGTTCTCGGCATGAACCTCACCGTCCTCGCGGCCTCCGGCCAGACCGGAATCGCCCTCACCCGACAGGCGCTGCGGCGTGGTCACACCGTGACCGCCATCGCGCGTGATCCCGAGCGGATCGCTCTGCCCGACTCCCCGAATCTGCGGAAGGTGGCGGGGGATGTGAACGACGCGGCCGGCATCGCCGCCGTGGTGGACGGGGATTCCGTGGTCCTTTCCGCGCTGGGCACGGACCGGGCGGGGATTCTCCTGACCGGTGCGCGGGCCGTCGTCGCCGCCGGTCCGCGGCGTGTCATCTGGCTCGGTGCCTATGGCACGGGCAGGTCGGCCGAGGTGGCGGGGGAGGGTGCGGGCGTGCTCGCCCAGGTGCTGGGTGACCGGCTCGCGGACAAGGTCGAGGCCGACAACACCGTTCTCGCGGCCGGGGGCACGGTCTTCCATGCCGGGATGCTGGCCGACGGGCCGGAGAGCCCCCGCCGGCGCACGGTCGGCCTGGAGGCCGCGCCCGTCTTCGACCTCGGTGCGAAGGTCAGCCGGGAAACCGTCGCCGCGGCGATGCTCGACGAGGCCGAGGTGCCTGCCTTTCCCGGCGCGGTGGCCCTGCCGCTGGCGCAGTAGGCAGGGCAATCAGCGGGCGGTGATCTCCTGCATCGATGCCCGGACCTGCTCGCGGAGCCAGGCGTGGGCGGGGTCGGAGTCGTAGCGCTGGTGCCAGTTGCAGTTGATCGTCGCCGCGGCAGACTCGATCGGCAGTGGCCGGGCGACGAGTCCGAACGCCTCGATGAGCGGGCGGCCGTGGATCGCCGTGCAGGTGACCAGGGCGTCGCCGCGGGCGGCGATCTGCAGCGCGGTGGACACCGTCGCGACCGCCGCGACCACCCGGCGCCGCAGGCCTTGGGCGGCCAGCACGTCGTCGATCGGCGCGGTGAGGCGGCCGCGCCGGGAGATCACCACATGCGGCTGCGCCGCGTAGGAGGCCAGGTCGAGTCCGGTGGCGCAGGGGTGGTCCGCGCGCATCGCCACGACGAGCCGGTCCTCGCCGAGCGGCTCGGAGCGGAACTCGGGCAGGGCGGGCCTGCCGCCGCCGAGTTCCAGATCGACGCGGCCGTGTCGCAGGTCGTCGGTGTCGACGGGGCTCTCCGCCAGTACCCGCAGCTGCACCCCGCGAGCCTGCTGCTGGATCTTTGCGACCAGGACCGGTACCAGCGACGCGGCCACCGCGTCGTGACACTGGATCGTGAAGGTGCGCTCCATCCCGGCCAGGTCCAGCTCACGGACCGGCGAGAGCACTTCGTGTGCCTGCCTGACCAGCCGGTGCACGTCCTCGCGTACCGACACCGCGTACGGGGTGGGAGCCATCGAGTGGCCGGTGCGCACCAGGATGTCGTCCCCGGTGACGGCGCGAAGCCGGCCGAGGGTGCGGCTGACCGCGGGCGAGGACAGGTGCAGCCGCTCGGCCGCGCCCATCACGCTGCCCTCTTCGAGCAGGGCGTCCAGCACGGTCAGCAGATTCAAGTCCAATTGCATAAGAGTAAATCCTCACAAGATACAGATCCACTTCGATCAATTCCAGGAGCATCCCATGAGCCAGGACCTGCTTGCCGCCACCGTCGCCGCCGTCCGCCACGCCGGCGCCCGGATGATGACGCGTTACTCCACCGAAGCCCGTCAGCCAGGGCTCCCCGAACTGCTCGCGGACCTCCAGGCCAATGACGCGGCCGTGGTCGACACGTTGCGCCCGGCGTTGACCCAGGCCCGCCCGGACGCGGGCTGGCTCAACGACGAACACGGATCGGGACCGCTGGCCGCGGGCGAGTGGTGGCTCATCGACCCGGTCGGCGGCAACGTCAACGCCGTGCACGGCATGCCCGACTGGAACATCGGCGTGAGCCTCGTCCGTGACGGCCGCCCGGTGCTGGCGGTGGTCTACTTCCCGGTCCTCGACGAGATGTTCACCGCGACCGGGGGTGGCGGGGCGTTCCTCAACGGTGTACGGCTGCGGGTCTCGGCCAAGACGTCGCTGGACGGCGCACTGGCCGGGACCGGCCAGGCCCAGCCGGGTCACGACCCCGAACTCGCGCAGAAGATGGGCTCCGCCTTCACCGCGATGACGAACGCCGCCCTCCATGTGCGGATCTCCGTACCGGTGACCCACCAGCTCGCCCAGGTCGCCGCGGGCCGGATGGACCTGCACTGGCAGTTCGACAACGTCCGCTCCCACGCGGCCGGTGTGCTGCTGGTCCAGGAGGCCGGAGGCGTCGTGACCGACATCGAGGGCAAACCGTGGGAACTGGCCGGCCAGAGCTACCTCGCCGCCGCGCCGGGCGTGCACGCCGCCGCGCTGGAAGTCCTCACCGCCTGAGGGAAGACCGGATCCAGCTTCCTCACCACCGCCACGAACGGGAGATTCCCGATGACGACCACCGTGCCGCCGGGCCCGGCCGAGCTGACCGAGATCATGGCCTACGCCGACTTCGCGACCAGCGCGTCGACGTCCGTGCGGAGGCCCTGGGCCTCGGCTCGCCGCACGTCGGCTCGACGCGGGCACTGGCCGTCCGCGAGGACACGAGCCACTTCTTCGCGCCGGGCCCTGAACGTACCCCACGCACTCCACAGACCAGGACGGCCATGAGTACCCTCACCACACCCCGAACCACCCCGCCGGCACGCGGGAACCGAGTCCGCTGGCGCATCCCGGCTCGGCTGCGCAAGAGCATCCTGGTCACGCATGTCGTGTCGGCGGGAGCCTGGATCGGCATAGATGTCATCTCCACCGTTCTGGTGGCGATCGGCTGGGTACGCGCGGGCGACGACCGCACCGCCGTATACCGGGCACTGGCGGACTTCTTCGTCGTTCCCCTGCTGCTGTCGGCTCTCGTGGCGGGGGTGGTCTGCCTTGTCACCGGTGTCCTGCTGGGGATGGCGACCAAGTGGGGACTCGTTCGCTACCGGTGGGTCGCGGTGAAGCTGGTCCTCAACGTCATCGCCTGCGTGATGCTGCTGGCGTTCCTGGGCCCGATCACCGAACTGGCCTCGGGCGAACAGCCGTTGCGGGACATCTGGTTCGTCGCGTTCCTCGCCGCCACCGCCATGGTGTCGCTGGGTTTCGCGATGGTGCTCTCGGTCTTCAAGCCGTGGGGCAGAGTCCGCAAGTAGTTCTCGCCCGGTCAGCACTGCTTCCAGCAAGGCCGCCGGCCCCACACACCGGCCCGGGACCAAGGAAGGCCACGACAGCGCTGAAGGACACGAACTGTACTCGTCATGCGTGGGTCTCGGGTTGGCTCGGCGCCCCCCCTGTGTGACCAGCACGACTCCTCCGAACTGGCCCACGGCACCCTCCGCGCCCGAGCGGCCGCCCTGCTCATGCCGCCCGCCCGGGAACGCTCCGGCCACACCGTCTGCGGCCGCGACGGCTGCCACGTCCCCCTCCCGTGGACCGGCGACGCCCCGCCCTTCGGCTCCGGCCCGCCCCGATCCGTCCCCTGGCTCCCCCAGCCCGCGGGCCTGGAAGTCCTGCACCGCCGAAGCAGCAGCCGCTGGCCCCGCCTCCCTGCTCCGTCTCTACCGCGGCGTCCTGCGCCTGCGTCGCGACAACCGGGTCTGACCGGCGAGGAGTTCCGCTGGGTCTTCGCCGAAGTGCGCTGTCACCAAGGACCGGGTCCTTGGTGACAGCGCGCCGGCGATCAACGGCTGCTTGACCTACCGGTCAGGGCGTCAGCCACTAGCTAGGAGCAGTTGTAGGCGCCCCGTTGTTGGTACTGGGCGATACCGTAGGGGAGCACGATCTTGAGGCATCCGCCCCACGCGTAGTAGCGAGTGGCCCGGCCTGCCAGATACGAGGAGTACCAGTGGAGGGCTCTGCAGATGGCGCCCGCCAGTCCCGGGATCATCGTGCAGGCCTCGAAGAGGGTATTGGAGATCCACCCCGCGTTCCTTGCGTTGGCCGTCTCACCGCGGTTGAGGTAGAGCGTGCCCTTGTAGCAGAACACCCTCCAGCACGACCATTTCCACCTGGGGTCGGCCACCACGGGAAACGTCGGTGAGACGGTGGTTCCTGAGGCGTCCGTGACGGGGGTGAGATCCACGTGGAGAGTCAGCGTGCTGCCGTTGACGGTGTAGGTGGCGGGCCAGCTGACGCCGGCCGCGTCGGTGGCCCAGGGCTCCTCGATGACGCCCAGCGGCTGGGCTTCGGTGGTGCCGTCGGCGGCGGTGACGTCCTGGACGATGTCGACGGTCCCGTCACTGTCGTCACCGGCGACCATGCGGACGCCGGCGGGCAGGGTCACCGGGAAGTCGTAGGAGGTCGGCGAGGAGCTGCCGTCGAGGGTGACCAGGGCCCGGAAGCCACCGTCGTCGGTGGGCTGGACCGCGGTGGAGTATCCGCTCTGTGAACCGGGGTAGACGACGGTGCCGGTCACCGACCGGGTTCCGGTCCCGGTCGCGGGGAGCCCCACCTTGATGGTTCCGTACATGCTGGTCAGGGATACGCCCGAGGATGCCGTCCTGGGCACCTCGACCGTGTTGGTTCCCATGTCGTCCGTGCACGAGGAAACGGCGACGTTGCCGGCGTCGCTGGTGGTCCGCTGGTTGATGTCGCTGACCCCGGTGACGTTCTCGACGGTCGCGGCAGTCGTGCCGTCGGCCGAGGTGGCCGTCGTGTCCGGGTTTCCGAAGTAGGCGTAGGCGTCGACGGAGACGGTGACGGCGGAGGAACCGGTGTTGGTGAGGACCACCTGACCGGAGCAGCCGACACGGGCGGTGGTGAAGGTGCTGATGGGGGCGTCCGCATGGTAGGCGACGGTGTTGAACCCGGTGTCGGTCAGTCCGGCCGACGAGACGGTGATGACGCCCGCGCCGGCGCTGTCGGCGGTGAGGTTGAGACCGACCGCCGCCGGCTTGGACGTGGGGATGCCGCCCTGCCCGAGGACCGGCAGGGCGAAGTCGTCCCCGGCGGCGATGCTGACGGTGTCGGCGATACGCGAGGGGGTGAGGGCGTGCACCAGCGCGCCGGTGGTGCTGGCGGTACCGCTGGTGAAGTAGCCGGTCACGGCGACGGAGATGGTGACCGGGCTGAAGCCGAAGTTGTTGATGTTCACGACACCGGCACCTGCCGAGTCCAGCAGCGTATTGGTGCCGATCTTGGCGATGGCGAAGTTCTGGTCGATGGTGTCGGCCGCGTAGTCGAGTGTGGCGTCGGCGGGAGTGATGTCGCCGGCACCGTAGACGCGGACGGTTCCGGTCCCGGTGCTGAGTGCGGTGACGGAGACGCTGACCGCCTGGACGCCGGAGGAGGGGACCGGGCTCTGGCCGAGCGGTGTCATCCGGTAGGTGGAGTTCGCGGCCACCGTCACGTTGTTGAGGATCTGGGTGGGGTCGACCGGCACGTAGGTGCCGCCCACCGTCGATCCCGCGGTGGTGAGTGTGTAGCCCTGGTCGTCGAGGTAGACCCTGACCGCACCGGAGCCGGTGTTGACCAGCTTGATCCTGCCGTCCGCGCCGACCTTGGTGATCACCAGGTTGGCCTGGTAGTTGTCCGTGCCGTAGCTCATCGCCGTGCTGGCCGGCTCGGTGTCGTCGGTCGAGTACACCTTCAGCGACCCGGTCGTCGACCTGCCTTCGGCGCCTATGTTCAGTGCGACCGAGGCGAGGTTGGACGAGGGCAGCCAGCCCTTTCCGGCGACCGTGACAGTGACCGTGGTGTTGCCCGCGACCTCCACGTTGTCCATGATCCGCCCACGGACCATGTGCCACTGACCGGCGGCGGCGCTGGTGGCGGTGGCGCCGACGGTGCTGGTGGTGGTGGTCGCGGCGGTCGCGGTGGCAGGCACCGACAAGGGCACCAGCATGGCCCCCAGCACGCCGGCTGCGGCGACCATCCCGGTCAGGCCGTGACGGGGGGTGCGGGGGCGAACAGGTCTGATCCTTCCGGCGGCGGCGTGCGCCCACCGTCGAACATGACGGAACATCACACGAGCTCCTTTGCTGTGGCAGGGACGATCTCGTGACGTGGACCTGCGGGTCCTGGATCCGGTGCGGGCCGGCGGCGGTGACCGTGAGGCGCGGAAGGGACGCCCTCGGAAGGAGCAGTCACCCGGTCGCCCGGTGCGGAAGGTCAGGGCGTGAGGTTCTGGACCGTGTTGTAGAGCAGTTGGTCGTTGTCCTCGAAGTGCGGGGCGATCATCCAGACGCCCTCGCCCTCGACGAAGTTCGGGTACTTGGTGGAGCTCACCCCGACCTGGGTGCCGGTACCGCTGACCGGGTCGAAGTCCTGGAACCAGGGGCCGCCGCTGGCGCCGCCCGTCATGTTGCAGGTCATCTCGTAGTCGGTCTTCAGAATGAAGTCCTTCCAGGTGCTGCCGTTGCACTCGACGAGTTGGCGCCCGTCGTAGCGGTAGCGCGAGATCTCACGAGTCGTGCCCGGCTCCTGACCCGGTGCCGGAACAGGTGTGGTGACGGTGTCCCAACTGCCCGCGTTGGGGTAGCCGAAGGCGAACATGGTCTGGTTGTAGGGCTGGTTGAAGGCCACGTGCTGGGAGCCCACGACGTCGGTCAGGCGCACACCGGGTCTGGTCGGGTCTGCGACGGTGAGCGCCGAGACGTCGTAGTTGAAGTTGGACAGGTTGACCGTGTCGGGGTTCAGCGTGGTGAAGTCGTTCCACTGCGCGGTGGTGTAGGCGCTGGTCGCGGGCCAGAGCCCGTAGGGGGCCTGGGCCAGGCCGACCTTGGTGCCGTCGTAGCCGGGAATGAACATCCAGGCGTCGTCGGTGGCGCTCACCGAGCCCTTCTGAATGGTGCCGATGAGCGAGCCGAGCGCGACCACGGCCAGCGGATTGGACACGCAGTGGCCCGCAGACAGGATGGTGCTGCCGTTGGCGCTGTCCACCGCGTTCGCCGTGCACTCGGTGGGGTAGGCCACGGTGCGCACCGTGGTGGTGATCCCGTTCGCGACAGCGGTCACAGTCGTGCTGTCCTTGAAGATGTGCTGCGCGGTGGTGACGGCCGGAACATAGGCTCCAGTGGAGTCGACATGGAACCACTGCGTCGAGTCCACCGCGCCGATCGCGTCCTCCGGACGGCTGGGCCGGGTCTTGGACGGCCAGGCCAGCGTCTGGCGGTAGTACAGTCGCCCGATTGTCTGGTGCACCGCTCCGGCGCGGCTCCAGATACGGCCCTCGTCCAGATTGCTGTAGTTGGGGCCGTCGACGCCGTAGTCCGTGTTGTTCGCGTTCCACAGGGCCATGTCCTCGCTGGTCCAGTACTCGATCACGGCGTTCTGCCGGTCGGTGGAGGAGGCCCAGGACGCCTGGTTGACTGCGACCGGCGGTCGCACCGTGGCCGTGTCGGTGCCCGCCGCGCGCACTTCCCCGGCACCGGCCCCCAGCACTGCGAGCGCGAGTGCGGCCGCCCAGACCGTTCTGACGATTTCCTGCGTTCTTCGCATAGAGAACTCCCCGAATCTGCCGAGCGATGGCTGACCGGCACCCCGGTTTCCGGCCCCCTCTGCGGGGCTGGACGACTTCCCGCGTACACCGGCGCATTCGATGGAAAGCTAGCCGGAAGGGCCGTTCCCTCTCGTCCAACGGGGGGTTGAACTGCGCCTGCAACCAGGGTGGTTGTCGCTGTACAACCAGAGGTGTAGCTGTGCTTGAGAGCGTGAGCAGGCGGTGGAGAGCTATTCGGCGATGACGGTTGCGAGTGGGTAGGGGATGTCGTCGATCAGCTCGTGCAGGGCCAGAGCGGACTCACCGCACATGACGGCGCGCGGAGCCCGTGCGCACACGGCCAGCAGTGCATGCTCGCGACGGTCGGCGGTCAGGGCGTATCCCCTCAGCACTCGATGATGTTCACCGCCAGCCCGCCCCGGGCCGTCTCCTTGTACTTGACGCACAAAGGCCCGGCGCCTAGCCATGGTTCTGAAGAGTCCTGCTCCGCTGAAGCAGAACAGATCGTGGTCTGCGTCGTGCAGGTCCCGTTCGCGGAAGAGCCGCTCGAAGTGATGGATCGAGGATGTTGCTGGTGAGATGGTGCCGGTTGGCCTGCCAAACCCGGGCGGTGTCAGCGAATGATGTAGTTCGCTGACGTAGAGCAAGGCACCAGGGAGGCGTGATGCAATCGGTCAGGACCCGAGACGGCATGGAGGTCGCGGGCTTCGGAGCTCCGGTCTTGCCCTTGATGTATCGCTTGCCAACAGGCCAGGCGCAGTTGGTGACTGCCGCTTTGGGGCGATTGCGCCGTTGGGATCCGGACTCCGGGGAACTTTTGGGTGAATTTCAGACCCTCGAGTCTGGTGCGGGTGACGTCCCCAGCATGGCGGCAGCCATCCTGTCGGATGGCCGGGTGAGAATCGCGGCACCGGATGAAGACGGATTGTGCCTCTGGGACGGAGTGAGCGGACGTCTGCTCCAGATGCCCGACAGCGGCGCCCACCAGCTTTTCGCGGTTGCCGGAGACGGGTCGGTCGAGGGCGGGGGTCTCCTTGTCGGGGGCGGGGTGAGCGGTCTGTACCGATGGGACCTGCTCACTGGCCGCCCTGCCGGACCTGTCCCGGAGGAACCGCTTGGTTATGTCGTAGCAGTGACGACGGCGGTACTTCCGAACGGCATGCCTTTGATCGTGGCAAGTTCCGAAGACGGGCGAGTCCACAGGTGGCACGCGACTTCCGGCCGACCTCATGGCGAACCGCTCTCGGCACCACACATAGTTCTCCTGGAAACCGCGTATCCGCCAGACGGTCGGACTGTGCTCATTGGGGCCGTGGATGACGGAGAGTCTGTGTACCGATGGGATGCTGAGACAGGAGAGGAAGTAGGCCCGCTGATCTCAACTCCGGAGATGGTCGTGGGCATGGCATTGGCCGCCGTCTCGGGCCAGATGAGGCTGTTCACGGCGGATGAGAGTGACACGGTCAGGCAGTGGGATCTGTTGACGGGTGCTCCGGTCGGTCAGACATTTGCTGGACGTGCGGTATCCGCAGTGTCTTCCCCTGAGGGGAGCGCTCTGCTCGCGGTCGGTACGCGGGACGGGAAACTGGCAACTCATCAGTTGACCTGAGCATCGAGGCCAACTCGTCCACTGAGGTCGGATCGAGGGCTGCAACCGGAGTGCCAGTCACTGCGCCAGTCCCCGACCCTACTCAGTGAGGTTTTCTCAGAGAAATGATCTTGCGAACTAGCCTGTCGCGGTGGACGGAATCACACCCCTGACGGGATGGCGAACGGGTCATACCCCTCGGGCATTAAACAGCCGTAGTCCTGCAGTGGTTGCGGATCGTTCAGCACGATCCGCTTCCACTCGCCCGCAGGTGAGAGTCCGTCTGAGCGGTCCAGAACTCGTTGGCCCGGGAGTCCGGCGGACGCTGGTGCGTCGGCTGCGAGTCGACCGAAGCGGTCCAGCAGAGCCCACACAGCGTCGTAGACATCACGGATTTCCTCGGCTGCCCTCTCCTCGGTGATTTCAGGGGAGGCTTCGCGGTACACGGCGCGGGCCGAAGCGACAAAACGCTCCGGATCGACGATCACCACGTCCTGGCGCATCCGAACGCTGATCGTCATACCCGGCGTCGGGGCTGGCATCTCATCCACCGGCCCACGGTACTGCGTCGGAAGCGCGACCAACCGCGGATTCTCCCTTGTGCACGGCCAGCAAGGTACGCCCCGGCTGTGAGATCCACTGGGCAACGGCCGGGGCGCCGTCGAGATCGAGGCGCTCACGCTCGTCGTGGAGGCGGTCTCCAACAAGGGTGCGATCGGCCGCCCGCTGCACACCTCGGCTCTGGCCGGAACCGTGCGCTGTTCCTCAGCCGCACCACGGGGTACGACCTTGCCAAGTGCGGCCGGTACCAGTGCACGGTCCTGCGTCTGGGCAACGCCTGCCGGGTCGTCACTGCCGACTTGCTCAAGCTGCTCCACATCGACGTACCGGGGCCCGCAGGCGTCGAAGAGCCGACGGCTGCGACACCCAAGACGGACCTGGGCCGTTCCTCGTTGAGCGGCTGTTGCTGCTGCGTGTGCTGCTGTGCTCATCGGCGTGAGGGATGTTGGCGAGGGACCCGCGAGTAGCGGCGATCGTCTCGTATGTGCGATCTCGACAAGCCGGACGACGCTCCGGGCTGCGTTATACACGGGGACGGTCTCTCCTGGGGCTGCTTCGAATCGTTCGACGCCGAGGGTGAAGGTCTTCGAGGCGTACTGCGCCACCACGGTCGGCGGGTAGGAAATCGTGGGGCGTCGTGAACCGCGCGGTACGGCGATGTGCACTGCTGTGGGGATGTCGTCGATCAGCTCGTGCAGGGCCAGGGCGGGCTCACCGCACACGACAGCGCGAGGAGCCCGTGCGCACACAGCCAGCAGATCAGCGTGCGCGGTCTCCGGGGCGTCTGCCCGCCGGTACACGCCACGGGACAGTTCGTCTATCTCCCCTTCGGTGACCAAGCCCGCCAGATCGCGGGGGGAGAGCAGGGCCTGACGTGCTTGCGCCGTCGTGGACGTAGAGGGGAGGTCGGCCAACCGCTGCTGCACACGGGAGCCTTCCGTAGTGTCCATGTATCGAATGGTGCCCCTTGAATGGGTTTATGGGATCGATTTGATGCGCCCTGGCGGCTGATGGCCAGGACGGATCGGGACAGTGATCGAAGGTGCCACGACCCCGCAGGTCAGACGCCCAACCTGTGGGATTTCCTGGGGACTTTTCGGGGACTTTCACGCCTGTCCCAGGGACGTTCCGGGGACTTTCCGCCGCGTAAGCAGGGAAGGCACCGACAGCGCCGAAAGACACGAACGCGCTGGTCAGGGCGTATCCCCTCAGCACTCGATGATGTTCACCGCCAGCCCGCCCCGGGCCGTCTCCTTGTACTTGACGCTCATGTCGGCGCCCGTGTCCTTCATCGTCTTGATGACCTTGTCGAGGGACACCTTGTGGGAGCCGTCGCCGCGCATGGCCATGCGGGCGGCGGTGACGGCCTTGACCGCGGCCATGCCGTTGCGTTCGATGCAGGGGATCTGGACGAGGCCGCCGACGGGGTCGCAGGTGAGGCCGAGGTTGTGTTCCATGCCGATCTCGGCGGCGTTCTCGACCTGTTCCGGGCTGCCGCCCAGCACCTCGGCGAGGGCGCCCGCCGCCATCGAGCAGGCGGAGCCGACCTCGCCCTGGCAGCCGACCTCGGCGCCGGAGATGGAGGCGTTCTCCTTGAAGAGCATCCCGATCGCGCCGGCCGCGAGCAGGAAGCGGACGACGCCGTCCTCGTCGGCGCCGGGGATGAAGTTGATGAAGTAGTGGAGGACGGCGGGGATGATGCCGGCCGCGCCGTTCGTGGGGGCCGTCACCACGCGGCCGCCCGCCGCGTTCTCCTCGTTCACCGCCATGGCGTAGAGCGTGATCCACTCCATGGAGTGGGCCAACGGGTCGCCCTCGGCGCGGAGTTGACGGGCCGTCATCGCGGCGCGGCGGCGGACCCGCAGGCCGCCGGGGAGGATGCCCTCGCGGGACATGCCCCGGGAGACACAGGACTGCATCACCCGCCAGATGTCCAGGAGCCCGGAGCGGATCTCGTCCTCGGTGCGCCAGGCGCGCTCGTTCTCCAGCATCAGGGAGGAGATCGACAGGCCCGTCTCCTTCGTGAGGCGCAGCAGTTCGTCGCCGGTGCGGAAGGAGTACTTCAGGACCGTGTCGTCCAGCTTGATGCGGTCCGCGCCCACCGCGTCCTCGTCGACGACGAAGCCGCCGCCCACCGAGTAGTACGTCTTGGAGAGGAGTTCGGCGCCGGAGGCGTCGTACGCCCACAGGGTCATGCCGTTCGCGTGGTACGGGAGGGTCTTGCGGCGGTGCAGTTTCAGGTCCTCGGTGAAGGAGAAGGGGATCTCCCGTTCGGCCAGCAGGCGCAGCCGGCCCGTCGACTTGATCTGCTCGATCCGTTCGTCCGCCGTCTCCACGTCCACCGTGCGCGGGGAGGAGCCCTCCAGGCCCAGCAGGACCGCCTTCGGGGTGCCGTGGCCGTGCCCGGTCGCGCCGAGGGAGCCGTACAGCTCGGAGCGGACCGCCGCCACGGAGTCCAGCAGCCCCTCGTTGCGCAGCCGGCGGGCGAACAGGCCGGCCGCGCGCATCGGGCCGACCGTGTGGGAGCTGGACGGGCCGATGCCGATCGAGAACAGGTCGAAGACCGAGATGGCCACGGGGACTCCTCGAGAGAGGGCGGGGGGTACGGGTCGTCGGGTACCCCCCACCGGGGAACTACTTGTTCAGTGCGGGGTACAGCGGGTGCTTGTCGGCCAGGGCCTTCACCCGGGTCTTCAGCGATTCCGCGTCGTAGGAGGGCTTCAGGGCCTGCGCGATCACGTCCGCCACCTCCGCGAAGTCCTCGGCCGTGAAGCCGCGGGTCGCGAGGGCCGGCGTGCCGATCCGCAGACCGGACGTCACCATCGGCGGGCGCGGGTCGTTCGGGACGGCGTTGCGGTTGACGGTGATGCCGACCTCGTGGAGACGGTCCTCGGCCTGCTGCCCGTCCAGTTCGGACGCACGCAGGTCGACGAGGATCAGGTGGACGTCCGTGCCGCCGGACAGGACGTTCACGCCGGCCTCCCGGGCGTCCGCCGCTGTCAGGCGCTCGGCGAGGATCCTCGCGCCGTCCACCGTACGCCGCTGGCGCTCCTTGAAGTCCTCCGAGGCCGCGACCTTGAAGGAGACCGCCTTCGCCGCGATCACATGCTCCAGGGGGCCGCCCTGGAAGCCCGGGAAGACGGACGAGTTCAGCTTCTTGGCGAAGGACGACTTCGCCAGGATGATGCCGCCGCGCGGGCCGCCCAGCGTCTTGTGGGTGGTGGAGGTGACGACGTCCGCGTACGGCACCGGGTTCGGGTGCAGGCCCGCCGCGACCAGGCCCGCGAAGTGCGCCATGTCGACCCACAGATACGCCTCGACCTCGTCGGCGATCCGGCGGAACTCGGCGAAGTCCAGCCGGCGCGGGTACGCCGACCAGCCCGCGATGATCACCTTCGGGCGGTGCTCCTTGGCGAGCCGCTCCAGCTCGGCCATGTCGACCAGGCCGGTCTCCGCGTCCACGTGGTAGGCGACCACGTCGAACTGCTTCCCGGAGAAGTTCAGCCGCATCCCGTGGGTGAGATGGCCGCCGTGCGCGAGGTCCAGTCCCAGGATGGTGTCGCCGGGCTGGGCCAGCGCGAACAGGGCGGCCTGGTTGGCGGAGGCACCCGAGTGCGGCTGGACGTTGGCGTACTCGGCGCCGAACAGTTCCTTGAGCCGGTCGATCGCGATCTGCTCGGCCACGTCGACGTGTTCGCAGCCGCCGTAGTAGCGGCGGCCCGGGTAGCCCTCGGCGTACTTGTTGGTCAGCACCGAGCCCTGCGCCTCCATGACCGCGAGCGGAGCGAAGTTCTCCGAGGCGATCATCTCGAGCGTGGACTGCTGACGGTTCAGCTCGGCGTCGACCGCGGCGGCGATCTCCGGGTCGAGCTCGTGCAGGGGCGTGTTCAGAACAGTCATCTACGGATCCTCAGCCGGCGGTGAAGGCGGTGTACTCGTCGGCGGACAGCAGCTCGTCCTGCTCGCCCGTGACGCGCACCTTGAACAGCCACCCGCCCTCGAAGGGGGCGGAGTTCACCAGCGACGGGTCGTCGACGACGTCCTGGTTGACCTCGACGACCTCGCCGTCGACCGGCGAGTACAGGTCGCTGACCGACTTGGTCGACTCCAGCTCACCGCAGGACTCGCCCGCGGTCACCGTGGCACCGGCCTCCGGAAGCTGGACGAAGACCACGTCGCCGAGCGCGTTGGCCGCGTGCTCCGTGATGCCGACCGTCGACACGCCGTCCTCGGCGGCCGACAGCCACTCGTGCTCCTTGCTGTAGCGCAGCTGCTGGGGGTTGCTCATGGCCTGAATTCTCCTGTACACGGGGGAGGGGTGATGAAGGGGAGACTACGGAAGACGTGCGTGAGCAGCGGTGACGCCGTGGTTAAGCACGTCCGGCATCGCCTGTGGCGTTACTTCTGACGCTTGTAGAAGGGCAGCGCCACGACCTCGTACGGCTCGTGGCTGCCCCGGATGTCCACGCCGACGCCCGGCGTGCCCGGCGCCGCGTGCGCCGCGTCGACGTACGCCATCGCGATCGGCTTCCCCAGGGTGGGGGAGGGCGCGCCGGAGGTGACCTCGCCGATCACCTCGCCCCCGGCGACGACGGCGTACCCGGCGCGCGGCACCCGGCGGCCCTCGGCGACCAGGCCGACCAGGACGCGCGGGGGCCTGCGCTCGGCGAGAGCGGCGGCCTCGGACAGCGCCTCGCGCCCCACGAAGTCGCCCTCCTTCTCGAACTTGACCACTCGGCCGAGGCCCGCGTCGAAGGGGGTCAGGGACGTGGACAGCTCATGCCCGTACAGCGGCATGCCCGCCTCCAGGCGCAGCGTGTCCCGGCAGGACAGTCCGCAGGGGACCAGACCGGCCTGGGAGCCCGCCCCGGTCAGCGCCTGCCACAGCGCCACCGCGTGCTCCGGCCTCACGAACAGCTCGAAGCCGTCCTCGCCGGTGTACCCGGTGCGCGCGATCAGCGCGGGGACACCGGCCACCGTGCCCGGCAGGCCCGCGTAGTACTTCAGGCCGTCGAGGTCGGCGTCCGTGAGCGCCTTCATGATCCCCGGGGACTCGGGCCCCTGGACGGCGATCAGGGCGTAGGCGTCCCGGTCGTCGCGCACCTCGGCGTCGAAGCCGGCCGCGCGCTCCACCAGCGCGTCCAGCACCACCTGGGCGTTGGAGGCGTTCGCGACCACCATGTAGTCGGTTTCCGCGAGCCGGTAGACGATCAGGTCGTCCAGGATGCCGCCGTCGGCCCGGCAGATCATGGTGTAGCGGGCGCGTCCGGTCCTCACGCCCCCGATGTTCCCCACCAGGGCGAAGTCGAGAAGGGCCGCCGCCTGCGGGCCGGTCACGGTGATCTCGCCCATGTGGGAGAGGTCGAAGAGGCCGGCCCGGGTCCGCACCGCGGTGTGCTCGTCGCGCTCGGAGCCGTAGCGCAGGGGCATGTCCCAGCCGGCGAAGTCGGTCATCGTCGCGCCGAGCGAGCGATGCAGGGCGTCCAGGGCGGTGTGACGGAGTTCGGTACTGCTGCTCATCGGTCGGTCGTCTCCCAAGGCAATGGGGGTCCCTCCCGCGCGAGCGAAGCCGAGCGTGGGGGAGGGCGAGGTCGTTCCTCCCCATCTGTCATCGGAACCTGAGAGGTTCGCCATGATCACACGTATGGACACGTACATGATCCTGGCTTGCACCGTGGGTGGGACCACCGGCGACGGCGGCCCGCTTTTCAGATGTGCCTCGCCCGCGCGGTAACGGGGCCTGAGAGATTCAAGGGAGGGACTTGCTCCTTCGGCGCCCCGACGACAGTGCGAAAAGTGCTGCCGGGGACTCTCCCGCGCGGATTCAAACGGCCGGTATGCAGTTGGCGCGGACATCATCGCACGCCGCGCCCCCGTCGCGGCAGGCCGCATCTGTAACCGGCTTGTGGCGGTACGCGTACGAAAACGCGAGACACCACGCATTACCTTCTCTTTACACTCGACGGGGAGAAGACGTGTCTGACCCCAGGGGAGGACGATCAAGGTGAACAGGACCACGGCGTACGCGACGACCTCGGCCATCGCGCTGCCCGCACAGCCGGCCGCCCCCACCCGGGCGACGTCCGGCGCGCGGCCCGCGCCGGTCGTCCGCGACCTGCGCGAGCGCGCCGGCCACAGCCCCCACGGCCTGCTCTTCGGCCCCCGCGACCTGGTCGTCGTCACCGGTCTGCCGGGCAGCGGAAAGTCCACGCTCATGGCCCGTGCCGTGCCCGGCGCCCGTATCGACTCCCAGGACACCCGCGACCGCTGGGACGCCCGCGCGCCCCGCTTCCTGCCCTACGCGGTCTACCGCCCCCTCGTCCGGTTCGCCCACTACGCCGGGCTGCGCCGCGCGCTGCGCACCGGCGGGGGAGTGGTCGTACACGACTGCGGTACGCAGGCCTGGGTGCGCGACTGGCTGGCCCGCGAGGCCCGCCGCCGGGGCGGCATCCTGCACCTGCTCCTGCTGGACGTCGACCCGGACACGGCCCTCGAGGGACAGCGCGAGCGCGGCCGGGGCGTCTCGCGCTACGCCTTCCTGCGCCACCGCACGGCCGCCGCCCGGCTGATCCGCTCCGTGGAGAAGGGCCGGCTGCCCGAGGGCGTGGGCTCGGCGGTCCTGCTCGACCGGGACGCGGCGGACACCCTGCGCCGGATCGGCTTCACGGGCTGACCCACAGACCCTGAGGAAAGTCCCCGACACCCGATAGCCTTTCAGCCACAGCAGCGGTCCCCAGCAGGTGGTAGCAGATGGACTTCCCCCCGGCGAACTTCCCGGTCTCCCCGGACTTCCCGGAATTCCCGGCGCAGGCGCACCCCCATCCGCACGGCGGATGGCCCGGCAACGAACTGGAGGAGGCGCTCTCCGCCTCCCTCGGCATGCCGACCGCCTCCGGCCGCATCCTCGAGGTGCTCGGACGCAGCTTCGTCTGGGTGCCCCTGCCCAACGGCGGCGGCCCGCACAGCGGTCCCCTCGACCTGCCCACCGTGGAGATCGAAGGCCAGGCGTTCGTGCCGGTGTTCAGCTCCGAGGAGCAGTTCCGCCAGGTCGCCGGCTCGCACATGTCGTACACGATCGCCCCGGCGGTCGAGTTCGCCCGGGGCCTGCCCCCGCAGGTCGGCATCCTCGTCAACCCGGACGGCGTGGTCGGCGTCCCGCTGCCGCCGCCGGCCGTGGCCGAGCTGTGCCGCATGGGCCGCAGCCTCCTGGACGGCCCGGCGGGCGGCGGCCGGGTCCGCCTCTTCGAACCGGACTGGCAGGACGACCCGGTCGACTTCCTGGCCGCCGCCTCCGCGGAGTTCGAGGCGACGGGCGTCGTCGTCACCGCCCGCCGCTGCCTGGCCGCGATCGAGACCGCCGACCCGGTCATGTTCGTCGGCGTCGAGGTCTCCCACCTGGACGCCGACCTCCGCGAACTCCCCCTCGACGCCCTGGGCCGCGCGATGGGCCGGGTCGCGGTCAAGTGGCCGGTCAACCTGATCCTCCTGGACGCCGCCCAGGACCCGGTGGCCGAGTGGATGAGGGACCGGGTCCGCCCCTTCTACCAACGCTGAGTGCACCCACCCAAGGGGCGCGGGGAACTACGCGAACGACCCCCGCGCACCCGCACTCGCAAACGCGCAACAGGCCCCGAGCTCGTAGGCGCTTAAGCTGTTCACAAACGCGGGGCAACTCATAAAAGAAGGGCGGTTCAGGTGAGCGCCAGCGGCATCGCGGCCGGACAGGTCGAGCACATGCTGCGCCAGGTCACGCCCGGGCGCTACGACGCCTACGAGGCCCTCCTGCGCGCTCTCGCGACCCCTTCCTCCGGCCAGGTCTGGATGCTGTTGTGGCACGGCCAGGCCGGCTCCCCGGACGCCCAGTACGGGAACATGGAGGTGGACGGCCACGGCTACGCCCCCTGCGTGACCTCCGCCCAGGAACTCTCGGCGAGCGGCTGGAACCGCTCCTACGAGGTGGTCGACGGAGTCGACGTGGCCCGCACCCTCTACCCCGACCACTACGGCCTCTGGCTGAACCCGCACGCCCCCGGCGGCGGCGTCGGCATCCCGTGGCTGGATCTGCGCCGTATCGCGACCGGTCTGGACCGCCAGCCCGCAGGGCCGCTGCGGCTGTCCGAACCGGCCATCGAGATCCCGCAGTTCTACGCCCTGCTCGCGCAGAACGCCCATCGCACCCCGGTGGTCCGGGCGTTGCGCCGCGCCTGGGTGCAGCCGGCGCTCGGCGCGCCGTACCTGGCCATCGGGCTCGATGTGTACGACACCTCGCCGCCGGCCGTGGACGCCGTACGGACGATGATGCAGCAGTCGATCGGGGCCGTACCCGACGGGCTGCCGGTGTCGACGGTCGCGATGACCGACGAGCACGACCCGGTCGTGATGTGGATGCGGGCCGGCGTCCGGCCGTTCTACGACCGCGAGGCGCATGTGCCGGCCGCCCCGGCCCAGGCTCCCGCGGGCGGCTACGGCTACCCGCCCTCCGGCCGGTACTGAGTCCGGACACCCGACCGGACCACGAGCCATCTCCCGCCAGTCACTCACCGCTTCCCGAGCGAACGGTCGGCCGGAGTTCTGCGCGCGTAGATAGCGGCGATTGCATCCGCTTTGGAAATATCCGCCCCAGTTCGTCGCCGTCCGCCCCGCGTTACCCACCGTCCGGATAACGGAACCCTTCTACCCGCATCACGTTTGCGCATCCTTTCGCCGCCAACTCTGGCTACAGATCGCCAAAGCGTTGAAGACTCCCGGTCCAGGGGACTTCGTCCCTGTGTACGACGGACGATCATGCCGCCACAGCGGCAAGTGCGGGCCGGCCACCGCCGGTTGAGAGGGGTCCCTGCCAGATGACGGCACCATTGCACGAGCCGACCGCGGAAGCGGCCCCGAGCGCGGCTGAAGAAGCGGCGGTCGCAACCGCCGGCGCCAAGGCCGTTCAGGGCCGTTCCCTGGGCCGGATCGCCTGGGAGCGCCTCAAGCGGGACAAGCTCGCCCTGACCGGCGGCGTCGTGGTGCTCGTCCTCGTCGTGGTCGCCCTGCTCGCCCCGGTCCTCACGAACCTGCTCGGCCAGGACCCGAACGAGTATCACGAGAACCTCATCGACCCGCTGTTCGGCACCCCGACCGGCTCCCTCGGCGGCATCAGCGGCGACCACCTGCTCGGCGTCGAACCGGTCAACGGCCGCGACATCTTCGCCCGCATCCTCTACGGCGCCCGGATCTCGCTGCTCGTCGGCTTCCTCTCCGCGGTCGTCGCGGTGATCCTCGGCACCGTCCTCGGCATCCTCGCCGGCTTCTTCGGCGGCTGGGTCGATTCCGTCATCAGCCGGGTGATGGACGGTCTGCTCGCCTTCCCCCAGCTGCTGTTCATCATCGCGCTGGTCTCCGTCATGCCGAGCGAGCTGCTGGGCCTGAGCGGCTCCAGCGTGCGCGTGTTCGTGATGATCGTGGTCATCGGCTTCTTCGGCTGGCCCTACATCGGACGCGTGGTGCGCGGCCAGACCCTCTCGCTGCGCGAGCGCGAGTACGTCGAGGCGGCCCGTTCCCTGGGCGCCGGGCAGATGTACATCCTGTTCAAGGAGCTGCTGCCCAACCTCGTCGCCCCCATCGTCGTCTACACGACGATGATGATCCCGACCAACATCCTCACCGAGGCGGCCCTGAGCTTCCTGGGCGTGGGCGTCAAGCCGCCCACGGCCTCCTGGGGCCAGATGCTCTCGAGCGCGATCGACTACTACGAGTCCGACCCCATGTACATGGTGGTCCCGGGTGTGGCGATCTTCATCACCGTGCTGGCCTTCAACCTCTTCGGCGACGGCGTCCGGGACGCGCTGGACCCGAAGGGATCCCGCTGAACCGCCGCACCACAGCTCACCTCACAGCCCGCACCACACCCGCACCCCAAACGTCCCGTGGCACTGACACGGGGTCTCTCATCTAATCCGGAGGATCCGAGAATCGTGACTACCCAACGCACCTCAGGGCGGCGGAAGCAGGCATTTGCCGCTGTCGCCGCGGTCGCCGCGCTGCTGACCACGGCGGCGTGCGGCGGCGGTGACAGTGACAGCGGCAACGGCAAGGGTTCGGCCACCGGCGCCGCCGGTTACGACGCCGCGAACAAGAAGGTCGCCCAGGCATCCCTCGCCAAGAAGGGCGGCACGCTGAAGTTCGGCGGCGCCCAGGACGCCGACTTCTGGGACACCACGCGCGGTTACTACGGTTTCATGTGGAACTTCGCGCGCTACTACAGCCGCCAGCTGGTCACGAACAAGGCCGCGGCCGGTGATGCGGGCTCCGAGCTCACCCCGGACCTCGCCACCGGTCTCGCCAAGGTCACCGACGACGGCAAGACCTACACATACACCCTGCGTGACGGCATCACGTGGGAGGACGGCAAGCCGATCACGTCCAAGGACGTGAAGTACGGCATCGAGCGCGTGTGGGCGCAGGACGTGCTCTCCGGCGGTCCGACGTACCTGAAGGACATCCTCGACCCCGACGGCGCGTACAAGGGTCCCTACAAGGACACCACCAAGGACAAGCTCGGTCTGAAGGCGATCGACACGCCCGACGACAAGACGATCGTCTTCCACCTGCCGAAGGCCAACTCGGACTTCCAGGACATCCTGTCGCTGGTCTCGGCCTCCCCGGTCCGTCAGGACAAGGACACCAAGGCCAAGTACACCCTGCACCCGTTCTCCTCGGGCCCGTACAAGTTCGAGTCGTACACCCCGGGCAAGGACCTCACTCTGGTCCGCAACACCGCGTGGAAGCAGGCCTCGGACCCGATCCGCAAGGCGTACCCGGACAAGATCACCGTCAAGTTCTTCTCGGACGCCAACCAGCTCGACCAGCGTCTGATCAACGGTGACATCGACCTCGACATCAACCAGACCGGTATGTCGCCGCAGGGCCGCACCACCGCCCTGAAGGAGCACAAGGCCAACCTGGACAACCCGACCACGGGGTACATCCGTTACGCGGTCTTCCCGCAGAGCGTGAAGCCGTTCGACAACGCCGAGTGCCGCAAGGCCGTGATCTACGGCGCCGACCACGTGTCGCTGCAGACCGCGCGCGGTGGCCCGGTCGCCGGTGGTGACATCGGCACCAACATGCTGCCGCCGTTCCTCCCGGGTGGCGAGGGCCAGAAGTACGACCCGTACGGGATCGCCGGTGCCGGCAAGAACGGCGACGAGGCCAAGGCCAAGGCGGCCCTGAAGGCCTGCGGTCAGCCGAGCGGCTTCAAGACCACCATCGCGGTCCGCAACAACAAGCCGGCCGAGGTGGCCACCGCCCAGTCGCTCCAGGCGTCGCTGAAGAAGATCGGCATCACCGCCGACATCGACCAGTTCGACGGCTCGCAGTCCTCCGGCATCATCGGTAGCCCCACCAACGTGAAGAAGAAGGGCTACGGCATCATCATCATGGGCTGGGGCGCCGACTTCCCGACGGTCCAGGGCTTCGGTCTGCCGCTGTGGGACAGCAAGTACATCGCGGAGAGCGGTAACAACAACTACGCGCTCATCAAGGACAAGACCATCGACGGTCTGTTCGACTCCTACGTCACCACCCTGGACGACGCCGGCAAGACCAGGATCGCCACGGAGATCAACCACAAGGTGATGGAGGGCGCGTACTACCTGCCCTTCACCTTCGAGAAGACGATCAACTGGCGCTCGGACAACCTGGCGAACGTCTACACCAGCGCGGGCGAGAACGGCACGTACGACTTCGTGAACCTCGCCCTGAAGAACCCCAAGAAGTAAACCCGGCACACCCGCCGAACGGCACGAAAGGCAGGTGAAGGCCGGCGCGGCGTGACCGCGGGCCATCGGAAGACCTCCGGTGGCCCGCGGTCCGCGGCGGGCCGAGAGCTGTGCTCGCTTACCTCATCAGGCGGTTGTTCGCCGCCGCAGTGATGCTTGTGGTCATCGTCATGGTGGTCTTCGGCATCTTCTTCCTGATCCCCAAGTGGGCGGGCGTCGACATCGCGCTGAGCTTCGTGGGCAAGCAGGCCGACCCTGCCGCCATCGCGGGCGTGCGGGAGAAGCTGGGCCTGAGCGACCCGATCTACGTCCAGGTCTGGGAGTTCTTCAAGGGCATCTTCGCCGGCCGTACCTACACGGGCGGCGGGGACACCATCCACTGCGCCGCCCCGTGCTTCGGCTACTCCTTCCGCAGCGAGCAGGCCGTCTGGCCGGTGCTCACCGACCGCTTCCCGGTCACCCTGGGCCTCGCGCTCGGTGCCGCCGTGCTGTGGCTGGTCCTCGGTGTCGCGGCGGGTGTGCTCTCCGCGCTCAAGCGGGGCAGCCTGTGGGACCGCAGCGCGATGGTCATCGCGCTCTCCGGTGTCTCCCTGCCGATCTACTTCACCGGCATGATCGCCCTGTCGATCTTCGTCTACGGACTGGACCTGTTCGACGGCCAGTACGTGCCCCTGGACGACAGCTTCACCGGCTGGTTCGGCGGCATGATCCTGCCGTGGATCACCCTCGCGTTCCTCTACGCGGCGATGTACGCCCGGATCACCCGCGCCACCATGCTGGAGATCCTCGGCGAGGACTACATCCGCACCGCCCGCGCCAAGGGACTCAAGGAGCAGACCGTCATCGGCAAGCACGCCATGCGCTCCACGATGACCCCCATCCTGACCATGCTCGGCATGGACCTCGGCGCCCTCATCGGCGGCGCGATCCTGACCGAGACCGCGTTCAACCTGCCCGGCCTCGGCCAGGCGGTCCTGGGCGCCATCAAGAACCAGGACCTGCCCATCATCCTGGGCGTCACCCTGATCACCTCCCTCGCGGTGCTCGTCGCCAACCTCGTGGTGGACATCCTTTACGCCGTGATCGACCCCCGAGTGAGGCTCGCATGACCGACCTCAGCAAGACCGGAGCGGCCGTGGGCGAGCCCACCCCCGTCTCGGCGGCCCCGTCCTCCTTCCTGGAAGTGCGCGACCTCAAGGTGCACTTCCCGACCGACGACGGTCTGGTCAAGTCCGTCGACGGGCTCAGCTTCCAGCTGGAGAAGGGCAAGACCCTCGGCATCGTGGGCGAGTCCGGCTCCGGCAAGTCGGTGACCTCGCTCGGCATCATGGGCCTGCACACCGCCGGCCAGTACGGCAAGCGCAAGGCGCAGATCTCCGGCGAGATCTGGCTGAACGGCACCGAACTGCTCGGCGCCGACCCGGACTACGTACGCAAGCTGCGCGGCCGCGAGATGGCGATGATCTTCCAGGATCCGCTGTCGGCGCTGCACCCGTACTACACGATCGGCCAGCAGATCGTGGAGGCGTACCGGATCCACCACGACGTCGACAAGAAGACCGCGAAGAAGCGCGCGGTCGAGATGCTCGACCGGGTCGGCATCCCGCAGCCGGACAAGCGGGTCGACAGCTACCCGCACGAGTTCTCCGGCGGTATGCGCCAGCGCGCGATGATCGCGATGTCGCTGGTCAACAACCCCGAGCTGCTCATCGCGGACGAGCCGACGACCGCCCTGGACGTGACCGTCCAGGCGCAGATCCTCGACCTCATCCGCGATCTGCAGAAGGAGTTCGGCTCCGCGGTCATCGTCATCACCCACGACCTGGGCGTCGTCGCCGAACTCGCCGACGACATCCTGGTGATGTACGGCGGCCGCTGTGTCGAGCGAGGCCCGGCGGAGCAGGTGTTCTACGAGCCCCGGCACCCCTACACCTGGGGTCTGCTGGGCTCGATGCCGCGGCTGGACCGCGAGCAGCAGGAGCGCCTGATCCCGGTCAAGGGCTCCCCGCCCTCCCTGATCAACATCCCGTCCGGCTGTGCCTTCAACCCGCGCTGCCCGTACGCGGACCTCCCGAAGGACAACGTCACCCGCACCGTCCGGCCCGAGCTCGCCGAGGTCGGCAGCCGGCACTGGGCCGCCTGCCACCTGAGCACGGAGCAGCGGGAGCGGATCTGGACCGAAGAGATTGCGCCGAAGCTGTGAGTGACGAGAAAGCGGTGACGATTCCCGCGCAGGCTGACGAGCCCCGTCGGGCCGACCGCGAGGTCCTGCTCAAGGTCACCGGGCTGCAGAAGCACTTCCCGATCAAGAAGGGCCTGCTCCAGCGGCAGGTCGGGGCGGTGCACGCGGTCGACGGCCTGGACTTCGAGGTCCGCTCCGGCGAAACCCTCGGTGTGGTGGGCGAGTCCGGCTGCGGCAAGTCGACGATGGGCCGGCTGATCACCCGGCTCCTCGAACCGACCGGCGGCAAGGTCGAGTTCCAGGGCAAGGACATCACGCACCTCGGTGTGAGCGGGATGCGTCCGCTGCGCCGCGACGTTCAGATGATCTTCCAGGACCCGTACTCGTCGCTGAACCCGCGCCACACCATCGGCACGATCGTCGGGGCCCCCTTCAAGCTCCAGGGCGTCACGCCCGAGGGCGGCGTCAAGAAGGAGGTCCAGCGGCTGCTGTCGGTGGTCGGTCTCAACCCCGAGCACTACAACCGCTACCCGCACGAGTTCTCCGGCGGTCAGCGCCAGCGCATCGGCATCGCCCGCGCGCTCGCCCTGAACCCCAAGCTGGTCGTGGCGGACGAGCCGGTCTCCGCGCTGGACGTGTCGATCCAGGCCCAGGTCGTGAACCTCCTCGACGACCTCCAGGAGGAGCTCGGCCTGACCTACGTGATCATCGCGCACGACCTCTCCGTCGTCCGGCACGTCTCGGACCGGATCGCGGTGATGTACCTCGGCAAGATCGTGGAGCTGGCCGACCGCGACCTGCTCTACAAGTCGCCGATGCACCCGTACACCAAGGCCCTGATGTCGGCGGTGCCGATCCCGGACCCCCGGCGCAAGAACGCCA
Source organism: Streptomyces vulcanius (assembly GCF_042653945.1). Lineage (NCBI taxonomy): Bacteria > Bacillati > Actinomycetota > Actinomycetes > Kitasatosporales > Streptomycetaceae > Streptomyces > Streptomyces vulcanius. The sequence goes on from NZ_JBHSFK010000013.1 coordinate 99,461, forward strand.
AGAGCGAGCGCATCCTGCTCAAGGGCGACGTGCCCTCGCCGATCTCCCCGCCGAGCGGCTGCCGCTTCCACACCCGGTGCTGGAAGGCGACGGAGGTCTGCCGGACCAAGGAGCCGGTGCTGGTCGAGCTGCGCACCGGCCAGCAGGTCGCCTGCCACCACCCGGAGAACTTCGCGGACCAGGCCCCGCAGGACACCGTGCTGCTGGCGGTCGCGAAGGAAGCGGCGGAGCTGGTGGCCGACGAGGTGCTGGCCGAGTCGGCGGAGACATCGGCGGCGGTGGCGGCGGAGGTCGCTTCCGAGCAGGCCGAGCCGACGGAGCCGACCGAGCCGACCGAGCCGACCGAGCCGACCGAGCCGACCGAGCCGACCGAGCCGACCGAGCCGACGGAGACGGCGAAGACCGAAGGCCAGGAGTCAACCGACAAGTAGCGCATGACGAGTTGGCAAAGTCATGCACATGCCCGAACGGGAGAGCGCAGAGTCCTTCGTGTCCGCATGATCGGAACACGTTCGAAGGGACGACTCATGGCGCTCTCCCGTTCGGCACGTTTAGGGGCCCTCGCGACAGCGGCGGCCTCTTTTCTTGTCATCGCCGCCTCTCCCGCCCCCGCCCCGGGCGCCGACGGCTCAGGCGACACCTACTTCCCGCAGCTCGGCAACGGCGGCTTCGACGCCCGCCACTACGACCTGAGCCTCGCGTACAACCCCGACACCGACCGCCTCGACGGCCGTACGACGATCACCGCCCGCGCCACCCAGAACCTCTCGTCCTTCGATCTGGACCTGCAGAAACTGGAGGTCACCCGGGTCGAGGTGAACGGCAGACGCGCGCCGTTCACGCGCGACGGCGACGAGATCCGGATCACCCCGCGCGGAAGTCTGCGCAAGGGCCGCACCTTCGAGGTGGCCGTCACCTACGGCGGCGTCCCCGAACCCCTCGGCGGCCCCATCGTCTTCGGCTCGGACTACGGCTGGATGAAGACCGCCGACGGCGTCTTCGTCGCCTGTGAGCCGAACGCCGCCTCCACCTGGTTCCCGTCCAGCGACCACCCCTCCGACAAGGCCACCTACGACATCCGGATCAAGGCGCCCAAGGGCCTGACCGGCGTCTCCAACGGCCGGCTGGTCTCGACGTACGACAAGGGCGGCTCGACGTACACCCACTGGCGCGAGAAGAAGCCGATGGCGACCTATCTCGCGACCGCCACGATCGGGAAGTTCGATGTGAAGACCGGGCGGACCCCCGGCGGCATCCCGATCTACGTCGCCATCGACCCCGTCCTCGCGAACAGCAACAACGTCGACGTGTACGGCGTGACGGCCGCCGCCACCGACTACTGGTCGCAGGTCTTCGGCCCGTACCCGTTCGAGGAGACCGGCGCGATCGTCGACGACATGCCGCAGGCCGGGTTCTCGCTGGAGGTGCAGTCCAAGCCGGTCTACTCGGCGGTGCGCAACGAGACGACGATCGTGCACGAACTGGCCCACCAGTGGTTCGGCGACTCGGTCTCGGTGGCGCACTGGAAGGACATCTGGCTGAACGAGGGCTTCGCCACCTACGCCCAGTGGCTGTGGGCCGAGCACCAGGGCACCCGCTCGGCGCACGACTCCTTCCTGGCCGGCTACGACTCCCGCCCCGCCACCTCCGCCTTCTGGCAGACGGTCGTCGGCGACCCGCAGCGCGACACCATGTTCGCCTCGGCCGTCTACCAGCGCGGTGCGATGACCCTCCAGGTACTGCGCGAGCGCATCGGCGACACCGCCTTCTTCAAGCTGCTCCCGGCCTGGACGAAACTCCACCGGTACGGCAACGCGGACACCGCCGACTTCGTCCGCCTCGCGGAGCGGGTCTCCGGGCAGCAGCTCGACGACCTCTTCCAGACCTGGCTCTTCACCTCTGGGAAACCGTCGCTGTGAGGCCGTACGGCCTGGGTTTGTAAGGTGCACGCCCGCTGTTGGGTGACAATGTAAAGGTGATCCAGCAGATTTTCAGTCCCTCCGTCCAGCACACGCTCGATGTCGTCGGCATCTTCGTGTTCGCGATCTCCGGCGCGCTGCTGGCCGTCCGCAAGAACTTCGACGTGTTCGGCATCGCCGTGCTCGCCGAGGTCACCGCGCTGGGCGGAGGGCTGTTCCGGGACCTGGTGATCGGGGCCGTGCCCCCGGCCGCCTTCACCGACCTGGGGTACTTCCTCACGCCGCTGCTCGCCGCCCTCCTGGTGATCTTCCTCCACCCCCAGGTGGAGCGGATCCAGTCGGCCGTGAACGTCTTCGACGCGGCCGGCCTCGGCCTGTTCTGCGTCACCGGCACGACGAAGGCGTACGGCCACGGTCTCGGCCTCACCGCCTCGGCGGCCCTCGGCCTGGCCACCGCCGTCGGCGGCGGTGTGCTGCGGGACGTGCTGGCCAACGAGGTGCCCTCGCTGCTGCGCTGGGACCGCGACCTGTACGCGGTCCCGGCGATCGTCGGCGCCACGATGGTGGCGCTGTGCATCCGCTGGGACGCCCTCACCCCTGCTGCCGGCGCGCTCGCCGCAGCTACCGCCTTCGTACTGCGCCTGCTCGCGATGCGGTACCACTGGCGAGCGCCTCGCGCGTGGAACCGGCGCTCGACGGTACGGGAGGAGTGAGCCCCTTCAGCGGCGTGGTGGCGCGGTGCTGGTCGAGCTGGGTGGTCAGCCAGCGGAACGCCGGGATCACCTGGGGCCGCCACAGCGCCATGGTGTGGCCGCCCGCGCTCTTCGGGATGTAGACCACGTGCACGGCCGTCGGCGCCTTCGCCTCCCGCTGGAGGGCGAGGGCGGCCTGGTAGCCGTCGCCCGGCTGGCCGGAGAGGTAGAGCGCGACGGCGGGCGGGGCGGCGGCCCGGGCCAGCATCAGATACGGGTCGGTGGACCGGCGCAGGGCCGGGTCCTGGGCGGTGAGCGAGTCCCGTTCGCCGATCGGGTCGTTGTAGCCGGAGAGGCTCACCGCCGCCCGGTAGCGGTCGGGGTGGGCGACGGCCAGCTTGACCGCGCAGTGCGCCCCGGCCGAGTAGCCGGCCACCGCCCAGCCCTTCGGTGCGGGCAGCGCGCGGAAGTTGTCCATGACCATCTTCGGCACGTCCACGCTCAGCCAGGAGTCCGCGTCGACCGTGCCGGGCACGTTGGCGCAGCCCGTGTCGATGCCGGGCAGCAGGGTGGTGCGCGGGGCGACCAGGATGAACGGCGCGACCTTGCCCTCGCGCATCAGCGGCGCGAGCTGGTTGTTCGCGCGCAGCGAGCCGAACCAGGACTTCGGGGAGCCCGGGTAGCCGGGCAGCAGCTCCACCACCGGGAAGCGGTGGTGCCGGTAGGCCGGGCGGTCGTACTGCGGGGGCAGCCAGACGTAGACCTCGGCGTTGACGCCGGAGACCCGGCCCTGGAGCTGGGTGACGCGCACCCCGCCGGCCTGGCGCATGCCCGCTCCCTGGGCCCGCGTGAACTGCTGTCTGACCTTGGGCAGCCGGTTCACCGAGATACCGCCGGTGCCGTCGGCGCCCAGGTCCGCCGCCTGCTGCACATGGTCGCCGGTGCCCAGCAGATCGCCCCAGGTGTCGTACAGGTTGTTCGCGTTGTTGACCAGCACGAAGACGAGGGCGACGGCCGTCCCCTGGGCGAACAGCAGCATCACCACCCGGGCGACGGCCCGCAGGACCCGCGGTCCGCGCAGCCGCGACCACAGCAGCAGCGGCAGCGCGACGGCGACGGCGGCCAGCACGATCAGGGTGTAGAGAAAAGCGGTCCCGGTGAGGCTCATGCCCTCATAGAAGGAACACAGGGGCGCCGGGTTGACGGACCAGTAGGGACACTTACCAAGAAATTGCCCGCGTCTCACCCTGATGTTTCACCAGCCGAGCCAAAGCTACCGCTTAGTAATTCCTGTTGTACTGTTCAGCCATGTCAGAAGCAGCAATCGCCGTGGGCAGTGAGTTCGATCGCGACACCGCGCTCACCCGCCGCGCACCGGGCGTCTACGACATCGACCTCTCGGCCGGCTGGACGATCCTCGGCGCCGTCAACGGCGGCTATCTGCTCGCCGTCCTCGGCCGTGCCCTCGCGGACGCCCTGCCGCACGGGGACCCGTTCACGATCTCGGCGCACTACCTCACCGCCTCCCGGCCCGGCCCCGCCGTCGTCCGCACCGACGTGGTCCGCACCGGCCGCACCCTGTCGACCGGCCAGGCCTCGCTCCTCCAGTACGACGAGGACGGCACCGAGGTCGAGCGGATCCGCGTCCTCGCCTCCTACGGCGACCTGGACTCCCTCCCGGACGACGTCCGTACCGCGGCGAAGCCGCCCGCGTTCCCGCCGATGGAGCAGTGCTTCGGCCCCGAAGACGGACCCGCCCCCGTGGACGGCGGCTCGGCGATCGCCGACCGGCTGATGCTCAAGCTCGACCCGTCCACCCTGGGGTGGGCGCTGGGGCAGCCCTCCGGCAAGGGCGAGATGCGGGCCTGGTTCGGCCTGAAGGACGGCCGCGATCCCGACCCGCTCTCCCTGCTCCTCGCCGTGGACGCGCTGCCGCCGACCGCCTTCGAGATCGGCCTGCGCGGCTGGGTCCCGACGGTCGAACTCACCGTCCACGTCCGCTGCCGTCCCGCCCCGGGCCCCCTGCGTGTCTCCATCACCACCCGCAATCTCGCGGGCGGCTTCCTGGAGGAGGACGCGGAGGTCTGGGACAGCGCGGACCGGCTGGTGGCCCAGTCCCGGCAACTGGCCAGGGTCAGGCTCGGGTAGCGGTGCCCCGCGCGAGCGGCTCGCGGCCCGGCCGGGCGTTCTGTCACGGAGCTGTACCAGCGCACTGAGTGGCCAGGAGTCATGGATCCGCAGGTCAGCGGGGTTTCATGGGGCGTGCTTTACCTCATTGACAGGCAGGGGACAGAAGGGGCCCAAGGAAGGCTCAGCCGCCGTTGGTTGAGTGCCCGCCTCAGGACTTCCTCATCGTGCTTGGAGCTGTCTCTCATGAAGCGTGTGCGTCTCGTTCCCGCGGTGGCCCTGTTGGCGCTCTCGCCCCTCGTCCTCGTGGCCTGTGGCTCGGGCGACTCCTCGTCGTCCTCCAGCGGCAACTCCGGCTCCCAGAACTGCCAGGCGCCGTCCGGCATGCCGAGCGGCGCGCCGAGTGGTGCGCCCAGCGGTGCGCCGAGCGGTGCTCCTTCGGGCGCGCCGAGCGGTGCCGCCTCAGGTCAGCCGACGGGTACCCCGACCGGCAGCCCGACCGGTGTCCCCTCGGGCGCGCCGAGCGGCGGTCCCGGCGGCCAGGGTGGCCCCGGTGGCGGTGGCCAGGGCGGTGGCTGTGGCGGTCCGGGCGGCGGCCAGGGGCAGCAGGCCCAGCAGCAGGGCTGACCGGCCGGTCCACTCACGCGCAGGGGCGGCGTACCCGGAGACGGGTGCGCCGCCCCCGCGCGTGCCGGGGGCTCAGTCCAGCCAGTGGTGCCGGCCGAGGCTGATGAGCCGCATCTGGCGGGTCGCGCGCCGGACGATGCGCTCCCGTTCCTCCGGTGCCGGCTCCTCGCCCTCCGTGCCCTCCAGGGACTCCAGGAAGAGCGAGGCGGTGATCAGCATCTGGTCGACGTAGAGATGCGAGAGCATCAGCAGGTCGTCGTCGCTCCAGCCCGCCGCCTCGGGGTCCTTGGCCAGTTCGTCCCTCACCTCCTCGGCGAACCGCCCCAGTTGGGCGCGGATCGCCTCCCGCACCGGCTGTACCCCGCCGTGCCGCTCACGGGCGATGAACCGGACGTGCGCCGGGTGCGTGGTCACATGACGCTCTATCAACTCCACGGCCCGCCTGATGCGTTCGTCGCTGGACTCGGCGGACGTCACCGTGTCGCGGATCATCGGGTGGAGGCTGCCCAGCGCCTCCTCGACCAGCGCGACACCGAGGTCCGCCGTCGAGCGGAAGTGCCGGTAGAAGGCGGTCGGCGCGACCCCCACCGCGCGGGTGACCTCGCGCAGACCGAGGCTGCTCAGGCTCTGCTCCTCCAGCAGCCCGAGTGCCGCGTCCAGGAGCGACTGCCGGGTCTTCTGCTTCTGGGCCTGCCGGATGCCGAGGGTGTGACTCATGTCATCCAGTTAACAACTGTTCTCCGTAATTGGAAAGCCGGAGCGCACGCTAGACTTGTGAGTCAGTGAACAGTTGTAACCACAGTTGTTCACTCAACCGTAACGGACGTAACGGAGGGGGATCCGATCCCATGCTGTTCCTCGTCGCCGCACTGCTGCTGCTCGGCATCGTCATGGGCACCGTGGCCCACGCGCCGATCGGCTTCACCCTGGTCGCCGCCGCCGTGATCGCCGTATGGCTCGGCGTCTTCGCGCTCCGCGAGCGCCACGCCCGCCGACAGGCCCGTTGAGACTCAGGAGTCGAACCACCATGCAGCTCACCGCACCCGCCACCACCGAGCGCGCCCCACGCGACACCGGTGTCCGCGACACCGACGGCATGGCCGTCGCGTCCTTCGTCCTCGGCCTGCTCGGCCTGCTCGTCCTCAACATCCTCCTCGGCCCCATCGCCATCGTGCTGGCGTCGGTCGCCCTGGTGCGCGGCACCGCCCGCCGTGGCCGTGCCTGGCTCGGCCTCACCCTCGGCGTCGCCGACCTGCTGGTCCTGCTGGCCTTCATGGAGCTGGACTCGACCGTGTCCTGGGGCTTCTGAGCCCGCCACCGAAGCGCTCCCCGGCACCTGGCGACCAGATTCCCCGGAGCCGCCCCGTAGAATCGGGGCCACCATGGCATACCTCGACCACGCCGCGACCACCCCGATGCTCCCGGAGGCGGTCGAGGCACTCAGCGCACACCTGGGCATCACCGGCAACGCCTCCTCCCTCCACGCGTCCGGCCGCCGGGCGAGGCGAACGGTCGAGGAGGCCCGCGAGACCCTCGCGGAGGCGCTCGGCGCCCGCCCCAGCGAGGTCGTGTTCACCTCCGGCGGCACCGAGGCGGACAATCTCGCCGTCAAGGGCCTGTACTGGGCCCGGCGCGACGCCGACCCGGCCCGCACCCGGGTGCTGGCCAGCCCCGTCGAGCACCACGCGGTCCTCGACGCCGTGGACTGGCTGGGCGAGCACGAGGGCGCGACCGTCGAGTACCTTCCGGTCGACAGCCACGGCCGCGTCCACCCCGAGGCACTGCGCGAGGCCATCGCCCGCGACCCCGGCGACGTCGCCCTCGCCACCGTCATGTGGGCGAACAACGAGATCGGCACAGTGATGCCGGTCCGCGCCCTCGCCGACGTGGCCGCCGAGTTCGGGATCCCCCTGCACGCCGACGCGGTGCAGGCCTTCGGCCAGGTCCCGGTCGACTTCGCCGGATCCGGCCTCGCCGCGATGACCGTCTCCGGCCACAAGGTCGGCGGCCCCTACGGCATCGGCGCCCTGCTGCTGGGCCGCCAGTACACCCCCGTCCCCGTCCTGCACGGCGGCGGCCAGGAACGCCATGTGCGCTCCGGCACCCTCGACGTCCCCGCCGTCGCCTCCTTCGCGGTCGCCGGCCGCCTCGCCGCCGAGCGCCGCGAGTGGTTCGACCGCGAGATCGGCGCCCTGCGCGACTCCCTGGCCGACGCGGTCCTCGAGGCCGTCCCCGACGCGATCCTCGGCGGCGACCCGGCACCCGGGGGCCGCCTCCCGGCCAACGCCCACTTCACCTTCCCGGGCTGCGAGGGCGACTCCCTGCTGCTTCTGCTCGACGCGCAGGGCATCGAGTGCTCCACCGGCTCCGCGTGCACCGCCGGTGTCGCCCAGCCCAGCCATGTCCTGCTCGCCACCGGCACCGACCCCGACCTGGCCCGCGGCACCCTCCGCTTCTCCCTGGGCCACACCTCCACCGAGGCCGACGTGGCGGCGGTCGCCGCGGCCATCGGACCGGCGGTCAAACGGGCGAGGGCCGCGGGCCTGACCTGAGACGTTGCTCCGCGACACGCGCGGGGAGGCCGCCGGATGACCGATCAGCACACGCATGTGGTGCTCGCACGGCTGCTGCGGCTGCGTGACCGGCGGGAGCCGCTGGTCACGCGGATCGCCGAGTGGGTGGGCGCGGGCATCATCGAGGGCCGGCCGGCGGCCGGCCAGGACCTCAACAGCGTCGATCTGTCGCGGCGCTTCGACACCAGCCGCACCCCCGTGCGCGAGGCGCTGATGGTCCTGGAGCAGGAGGGTCTGGTCGAGATGAAGGCCCGCCGCCGGCCCCGGGTCGCCGCGCCCTCCCTCCAGGACATCCGGGACATCTACCAGGTGCGCCGCCAGCTCCTGTCGATGCTCGCCGCGCTGCTGGTCGAGCGGGCCACCGACGGGGAACTCGCCGAACTGCGCGGCCGGGTCGAGGAGATGCGCGGCCTCGCAGACGAGGGGAACGTCGACGCGTACTTCTGGAGCCATGTGCAACTCCAGGAGCGCGCTGTGGGCCGGCTCCCTGGCCCCGCGCACCCTGATGCTCCGTCACCTCAGTCCGACCCGCCCCGGCCGGCTCGCCCACAGCGTCGACGACCAGGAACGGCTGCTCCAGGCCTGCGAGGAGCGGGACGGCGAGCTCGCCGCCGTGCTGATCGGAAGTGGCTGCCGCCGGCACTTCCACTGCCGGCGGCAGCCACTTCCCGGGAGGCCGGAACTGCTAGCTCTCGGTGACCATGAGGGAGGCCATCATGCCTTCGTCCTCGTGCTGCAGGAGATGGCAGTGGAGCATGTACATGTACGTGTCGTCGGTGAAGTCGGTGAACTTCATCGCGATCTTGATCGAGCCGCCGCCGACCACCTCGAAGGTGTCGAACCAGCCGAGATTGACGCCGGTCGGTTCCTCGCCGTTGATCTCTATCACCTGGTAGGGCACGTCGTGCAGATGGAACGAGTGCTCCAGCTGTGTGCTGTTCGTGATCGTCCAGATCTCCTCGGAGTCCAGTGTGGTGCTGATCATCGCCATCCCGGCCATGGTGGTGCCCGCCGAGCCGTTGATCAGCATGGTCGCCCCGTTCTGGCCGAGGGTGATCGTCCGCGCGGTGAAGTCGCTGGTGTCGTAGCGGGTGATGGTGTTGAGCGCGCTCGGCAGGTCGGCCGGCGTGTCGGTGGCGTCCGGGGTCACGGTCAGGAAGTCGTACGTGCCGCTGCCGCCGCGGATCCAGCCGGTGGTGACGACGGCCTGGAGCGTGACGGCGTCCTCCAGGTCGAGGACGAACTCGGCGCGGGCGCCGGCCACCAGCCGGATCGTGGTCACCTCGGTGGCCTCGGTGAGGTAGCCCTGGTCGGTGGCGATCTGGGTGAGCGTGCCGCCGTCGCTGCGCTGGACCGTCATGATGTCGGAGGGGGAGGCGTTCAGGACCCGGAAGCGGGTGCGCTTCTTGGTGGCGGTGAAGCCGAGAGTGGTCGCGTCGACGTTGGTGCCGTTGACCAGCACCGGGAAGGTGACGCCGGCGAGGCGGTAACCGGCGGCGTCGTACTTGATGTCGCCGGCGCTGTCCACCGCCAGGCACTGCAGGATGATCGGGATGTCGTCGACGCCGTACTCGCTCGGCAGCGCGGCCGAGACGTCCGAGTCGTCCTCGACGATGATCAGTCCGGCCAGGCCCTTGACGACCTGCTCGGCCGTGGTGCCCAGGGCGTGCGGATGGTACCAGAGGGTTTTCGCCTCGTCCAGGATCTCGAAGGTGGGCGACCAGGTCTCGCCGTCGGCGAAGGCGTTCTGCGGGCCGCCGTCCATCTTGGGCGGGATGTGCGCGCCGTGGAAGTGGACGGTGGTGTCGTCGCCCAGGGTGTTGGTGATGTTCAGCAGGACGGTGTCGCCCTTGGTCCACTTCATGGTGGGGCCGAGGTACGAACCGTTGTAGCCGGCCGTGGTGCTGGTGACGCCGCTGAGCACCTCGCCGGTGCCGGTCTTCGCCGTCAGGGTGTAGGTGACCGTGCCGTCGGACGAGGTGCCCTCCAGCAGGTCGGGGATGTTGAGGGTGGCGGTGGCGTCGGCCGCGGAGGCCTTGCTGGCGTTGCCGTCGGTCAGCAGGGCGACCGCGCCGCCCCCCACGCCGATGGCGGCGAAACCGAACCCGGCCATCCCGCCGAGGAACTTCCGCCGGTGCAGGCCCTTGCTGCTCCGGTTCTTCTTGGTGTGCTCGCCCTTGCCGCTCCTCGCGTGGGCGCCCTTGCTCTGCTCTCCCGCGCCGGAGGCGGGATCCGTGGTGTGGGTCATGGCCCGGAGCTTTGAGCTAAGGGCTATGTAAAGACTGAGTCGAACCTAGCGGGGAGCCAAGGATCCTGTGCGGCCACCCAGCAGATCAACTCCCCTGAAAAAAAGTCGAGTTGGCACGTCGCAGGTCATGTTCGGGGTGGGGGACACATCGGACGGCTCACGCTCATCAATCGTTCACGATATTGAGCACATGAGACCTGCGTCACATTGCCTGTTCATGTGGAGGCGGTGCGCGCCTCGGTGACCAGCCGCAGATAGCGGTCCCAGTCCCAGTGCTCCCCCGGATCGGTGTGGTCCGTCCCCGGCACCTCCACATGCCCGATGACATGCTCCCGGTCCACGGGTATGCCGTACCGCCCGCAGATCCTGGCCGTGAGCCGCGCGGAGGCCGTGTACATCGCGTCGGTGAAGTCCTCCGGCCGGTCCACGAAGCCCTCGTGCTCGATCCCGACACTCCGCTCGTTGTACGCCCGGTTCCCCGCGTGGTACGCCACGTCCAGCTCACGGATCATCTGCGTGACGTGCCCGTCCTGGCCCACGATGTAGTGCGCCGCCGCCCGGTGACCCGGATTCTCGAACGCCGCCACCGCGCTGGCCAGATCGCCCTGGGTGACATGGATGACGACCATGTCGATCCCGTAGTCGTCCGGCCGGTCCGCCCAGCGGAAGTTCGCCTCCGAGGCCGCCACCCACCGCGCGCCCCGGTAGTCCACCGCGCCCTCGACCCGCGGTCTGCGCACCCCCGGCAGCCGCCAGTACAGCTGCGCCAGCTCCTCGCGCGCCAGTGCCACCGACCCCACGGCCGCCGCCGCCCCGCCGACCAGCAGCGCACGCCGCCCGATCCGCCGGTCGGAGTCCTTCCGCCTCGCCTCCGTCACCAGTCCTGCCCGCCCTTCGTCGCCCTCGTGATCGTCAACGGATACTCGCGGGCTCCGGTTCCCGGCGCCCCGTACCCTGGAAGGGCTATGACCGATAACTCGCACCCGCGCCCCCTTCGCGTACTCGCCGCCATGTCCGGCGGGGTCGACTCCGCCGTCGCCGCCGCCCGAGCCGCCGAAGCCGGCCACGACGTGACCGGCGTCCACCTCGCGCTCTCCGCGAACCCGCAGTCGTTCCGCACGGGCGCGCGGGGCTGTTGCACCATCGAGGACTCCCGGGACGCCCGCCGCGCCGCCGACGTCATCGGCATCCCGTTCTACGTCTGGGACCTCGCCGACCGCTTCCGCGAGGACGTCGTCGAGGACTTCGTCGCCGAGTACGAGGCCGGCCGCACCCCCAACCCCTGTCTGCGCTGCAACGAGAAGATCAAGTTCGCGGCCCTCCTGGACAAGGCCCTCGCCCTCGGCTTCGACGCCGTCTGCACCGGCCACTACGCACAGGTCGTCGTCCGCGAGGACGGCTCCCGCGAGCTGCACCGCGCCTCCGACATGGCCAAGGACCAGTCGTACGTCCTCGGCGTCCTCGACGAGCGGCAGCTCGCGCACGCCCTCTTCCCGCTCGGCGACACGGTGACCACCAAGGACGAGATCCGCGCCGAGGCCGAGCGCCGGGGCCTCGCGGTCGCCAAGAAGCCCGACTCGCACGACATCTGCTTCATCGCCGACGGCGACACCCAGGGCTTCCTGGCGAACCGGCTGGGCAAGGCGGAGGGCGACATCGTCGACGAGTCGGGCACCAGGATCGGCACCCACGAGGGCGCGTACGGCTACACCATCGGCCAGCGCAAGGGCCTGCGCATCGGCACCCCGGCCGCCGACGGCAAGCCGCGCTACGTCCTCGACATCTCCCCGGTGAACAACACCGTGACCGTCGGCCCGGCCGCCTCCCTCGACGTCACCGCGCTGACGGCGATCAAGCCCCGCTGGTGCGGAGCGGCCCCCGTCGGCCCCGGGTCGTACACCGCCCAACTCCGCGCCCACGGCGGCGAGACCGAGGTGCGTGCGGAGCTGGTGGACGGCGAGCTGCGGGTGTCGTTCGACGCCCCCGTCCGCGGCGTCGCCCCCGGCCAGGCGATCGTCCTGTACGACGACACGCGCGTGGTGGGCTCGGCGACGATCGCCTCGACGGTGAGGGCGACGGCCGGGGTGTGAGCCACCCGCCGCTCTAGGTCAGGAACTCGGCGAGTACGGGTGCGAGGACGTGCGGGTCGACCATGTGGGTCTGGTCCGCCAACTCGCGGTACGACCCCTGCGGCGCCGCTTCCGCCACCGCGCGCGTGGCGTCGCGCAGCCATCGGGGGCCGGCCCCGCCCGCCACGGCGAGCACCGGCACCTCCAGGGACGCCAGGCGCTCCCGGGGCACCCGTCCGCCGCCCATGACGGCGTCGTCGTAGGCCAGGCTCGGCGCGATCGCCTCCATGCCCTCCCACATGGGCGACTGACGGGCCCGCTGGATCATCTCCTCGGCCAGGCCCGTCAGGCGCAGGAACAGCTCCACGGCGTCGCCGCGCCGCCCCAGCGCCAGCGCCTCGGTGAGACGCGCGGTGTACTCGCCGCGCTCGCGCAGCGCCTCCTCGCCGAGCGCGAACGGCGGCTCGTACACCGCCACCCGCCGCACCGGCAGCCCGCTCGCCGCCGCCTCCAGCGCCAGCGCGCCGCCCGACGACATGCCGTAGAGCGCCGCCTCGCCGCCCACCGCGTCGATCAGCGCGGCCAGGTCCTCGACCTCGCGTGCCACCGCGTACGGCGCCGTGTCACCGCTCTCGCCGCGGCCCCTGCGGTCGTAGCGGACAGCGGTGAAGCGGTCGGCGAGCAGGTCGCCCAGCGGGGCCGTCGTGCCGCCCGTGGACATCGCCCCGCTCACCAGGATGACGGCGGGACCCTGCCCCACGCGTGCGTACGCGAGTTCGGTGCCGTCGCGCGAAATGGTCTTCTTGTCCATGCTCATGCAGACTGCCGCACGGCACGGCGGTCATCGGCCTACGACACTTCCGGTTCGTAGAAGCAGAGGTGGTTCCTGATCTCGGCGACATCGGGCTTGGGGTCGGGGTACGACCACACCAGATCGGGTGCGTCCGGCAGCGACCAGTAGGACGCGGTGCCCTTGAAGGGGCAGTAGGTCTGGGTGTCCGAGGGGGCCAGGAGGTCCATGCGGACGTCCGCCTCGGGGATGTAGTACCGCACCGGACAGCCGGTCTCGCGCAGTTCGAGGGCCCGGTCGGTCTCGGCCAGCACATGGCTTCCGTGGACGACCCTGATGTGCCGGGTGCCCTGCTCGACGGTGATCGTGTGTCCTAGGCTCATGCTGGAAAAGCACTCGCGGCGGCCCGGTTCTTCCCGGATACGGTGACCGCATGCGTATCTGTGTCTTCCTCTCGGCAGCCGACCTCGACGACCGCTACACGCGCCCCGCGCGGGAGTTCGCCGAACTGCTCGGCAAGGGGCGCCACACGCTTGTGTGGGGCGGTTCGGACACCGGTCTGATGAAGGTCGTCGCGGACGGCGTCCAGGAGTCCGGCGGCCGGTTGTGCGGGGTGTCGGTGACCTTCCTCGCGGCCAAGGCACGGGCGGGATCCGACGAGATGGTCATCGCCCGCGACCTCGCGGAACGCAAGAAGCTGCTCCTCGAGAAGGCCGACGCCGTGGTGGTCATGGTCGGCGGGACCGGGACCCTGGACGAGGCCACGGAGATCCTGGAACTGAAGAAGCACGGCCACACCGACAAGCCGGTCGTCCTGCTCAACACCGCGGGTTTCTACGACGGCCTGAAGACGCAGTTCCGGCGCATGGAGGACGAGGGATTTCTGCCGCTGCCCCTCACCGACCTGGTGTTCTTCGCCGAGGAGCCGGTGGGGGCGCTCGCGTACCTGGAGGAGAGTGCCGGCATACGGTGATGCGAGCATGGCGGGCATGGCTACACATGTGATCACCGGAGCCGGCTCCGGCATCGGCGCGGCCGTCGCCCGTCGGCTGCACACGCGCGGGGACGAACTCGTCCTCCACGCGCGCGACGCGGGCCGGGCGAGGGAGTTGGCGGCGGAGTTCCCGGGAGCGCGGACCCTGGTCGGCGACCTGGCCGACCCCGACAGGCTGAGCTGGGCCTTCTCCCACCAGACGCTGCCGGAGCGGGTGGACTCGCTGCTCCACATCGCCGGGGTGGTCGACCTCGGTCCGGTGGGCGACCTCACCCCGAAGTCCTGGCACCACCAGCTCAACGTCAACCTCGTCGCCCCGGCCGAGCTGACCCGGCACTTCCTGCCCCAGCTGCGTGCCGCGCGCGGTCATGTGGTGTTCGTCAACTCCGGTGCGGGGCTGCGGGCGAGCGCCGACTGGTCCGCGTACGCGGCATCGAAGCACGGGCTGAAGGCGCTGGCGGACGCGTTGCGTCACGAGGAACACGGCAATGGTGTCCGGGTCACCTCGGTCTATCCCGGTCGGACTGCCAGCCCCATGCAGGTCAAGGTCCACCAGCAGGAGGGCAAGGAGTACGACGCCGGGGTCTGGATCACGCCGGAGTCGGTCGCCACGACGATCCTTCTCGCCCTGGATCTTCCTCGCGACGCCGAACTGAACGACGTGACAGTCCGCCCGGGCCTCTGACCCACGAAAGCGCGGTAGAACAGGTCCTCGGCCCTACGTAGGCTTCCCCCGTGAACGACAACACGCGTTACGGCCCCGCCACCGGAGTCGGCTCTCTCCCCGGCGAGGACGCCCGGGAAGCCGCCAAGGCGGCGACCGGCTCCTTCGAGGACTTTCCGTTCCTGCCCGAGCTGCCGGCCCGCGGCCCCGGCGCGGACATGATCGGCCGTACCGCCGGCATGCTCGTCGAGCTGTACGCACGCGTGGAGCCCAGCGGCTGGCGCATCGGCGACCGCCCGGGCAGGGACACCAGGCGGGCCCGCTCCTGGCTGGGCCAGGACCTGGACGCGCTGGAGGAGTTCACCCAGGGCTACGAGGGCCCGCTGAAGGTGCAGGCGGTGGGGCCCTGGACCCTGGCCGCCGCGCTGGAGCTGAAGAACGGCGAGGCCGCCCTCTCCGACCTCGGCGCCTGCCGGGACATCGCCGGGTCGCTCGCCGAAGGCCTGCGGCTCCACCTCGGCGAGGTGCGCCGCCGCATCCCCGGCGCGCGAGTGGTGCTCCAGCTCGACGAGCCGTCGCTCACCGGGGTACTCCTCGGCCGGATCAGAACGGCCAGCGGCTACCGCACGCACCGCGCCGTCGACCGCCAGCGGGTCGAGGCCACGCTGCGGGACATCGCCGGGGTGCACGGCGACGACGGCCCGGTCGTGGTCCACTCCTGCGCGCCGGACGTCCCGTTCGCCCTGCTGCGCCGCACCGGCGTCGACGGGATCTCCTTCGACTTCTCGCTGCTCACAGAGCGTGACGAGGAGGCGATCGGTGAGGCGGTGGAGGGCGGGACCCGGCTCTTCGCCGGTGTCGTCCCGGGCACGGACTCCGCATTGTCCGACCCTGCCGGTAGCGTCATGGGTGTCAGGACGTTGTGGCGCAGGCTGGGACTGCGACCGGGGCTTCTCCCGGAAGCGGTCACGATCACCCCGGCGTGCGGACTCGCGGGGGCCTCCCCCGAGTACGCGCGCAAGGCGCTCGCCCACTGTGTCCGGGCGGCGAGATCCCTCGCGGACAACCCAGAGTAACGGGAGGACAACACGGTGGCCGGCGACAAGCAAGCGGAGACGACGGTGCCCGCCGAGGCACGGGAGCAGCACGCGAAGCTCGCTGAGCAGATCGAGGAGCACCGCTTCCGGTACTACGTGAAGGACGCTCCCGTCATCAGTGACGCGGAGTTCGACCGCCTCCTGCGCGCCCTGGAGGCGCTGGAACAGGAGCACTCCGAACTGCGCACACCCGACTCGCCGACCCAGAAGGTCTCGGGGGCGTACGCCACGGAGTTCACGGCCGTCCAGCACCGCGAGCGGATGCTGTCGCTCGACAACGCCTTCGACGATCTGGAGCTGGCCGCCTGGGCCGAGCGGGTCCACAAGGACGTGGGGGCCTCCGTCCACCACTTCCTGTGCGAGCTGAAGGTCGACGGCCTCGCCGTCAACCTGACGTACGAGAACGGCCGCCTCACGCGCGCGGCGACGCGCGGTGACGGCCGTACCGGCGAGGACATCACGCCCAACGTGAGAACCATCGCGGAGATCCCGGACCGGCTGACCGGCGACGGGGTGCCCACACTCGTGGAGATCCGCGGCGAGGTCTACTTCCCGATGGAGCAGTTCGAGGAGCTCAACGCCCGTCTGGTCGGGGCCGGCGACAAGCCCTTCGCCAACCCGCGCAACGCGGCGGCCGGTTCGCTGCGCCAGAAGGACCCGCGGGTCACCGCCACCCGCCCGCTGCACATGGTGGTGCACGGTATCGGCGCCCTGGAGGGCTTCGAGGGCATGGGCCGCCTCTCCGACGCCTACGACCTCCTCAAGCGCTGGGGCCTGCCCACCTCCCGGCACAACAAGGTGGTCGACGACCTCGACGGCGTACGGCGGTTCATCGCGTACTACGGCGAGAACCGGCACTCCGTGGAGCACGAGATCGACGGGGTGGTGGTGAAGCTCGACGAGATTCCGCTCCAGGGGCGTCTCGGGTCCACCTCGCGCGCGCCGCGCTGGGCCATCGCGTACAAGTACGCGCCCGAGGAGGTCAACACCAAGCTCGTCAACATCCGTGTGGGCGTGGGCCGTACGGGTCGTGTCACGCCCTACGCGCAGGTCGAGCCGGTGATGGTGGCCGGCTCCGAGGTCGAGTTCGCGACCCTGCACAACCAGGACGTGGTCAAGGCCAAGGGTGTGCTCATCGGGGACACGGTCGTGCTGCGCAAGGCCGGTGACGTCATCCCGGAGATCCTCGGACCCGTCGCCGACCTGCGGGACGGCAGCGAGCGGGAGTTCGTGATGCCGTCCGAGTGCCCGGAGTGCGGTACGCCGCTGCGGCCGATGAAGGAGGCCGACGTCGACCTGCGCTGCCCCAACGCCCGCACCTGCCCCGCCCAGTTGCGCGAGCGGCTGTTCTACCTCGCGGGCCGCAAGGCGCTGGACATCGAGCACTTCGGGTATGTGGCGGCGGCGGCCCTCACCAAGCCGCTGGAGCCCGCCGACCCGCCGCTGGCCGACGAGGGCGACCTGTTCGACCTCACCATCGAGCGGCTGCTGCCGATCAAGGCGTACGTCCTCGACCAGGACAGCGGGCTGCCCAAGCGCGACCCGAAGACCGGCGAGGAGAAGATCGCCACCGTCTTCGCCAACCAGCAGGGCGAGGCGAAGAAGAACGCGGTGGCCATGCTGGAGAACATCGCGGCGGCCAAGGAGCGCCCGCTCGCCCGGGTCCTCACCGGTCTGTCGATCCGTCATGTCGGGCCGGTCGCGGCCGAGGCGCTGGCGCGGGAGTTCCGCTCCATCGACCGCATCCAGGAGGCGAGCGAGGAGGAACTGGCGGCCACCGAGGGCGTCGGGTCGATCATCGCCGCCTCCCTCAAGGAGTGGTTCGCCGAGGAGTGGCACCAGGAGATCCTCCGCAAGTGGAAGGCCGCCGGCGTCCGCACGGAGGAGGAGAGCACCGGCGAGGACGAGGGCCCGCGCCCGCTCGAGGGTCTCACCGTCGTCGTCACCGGCACGCTCGAACACTTCACCCGCGACGGCGCCAAGGACGCCCTGCAGAGCCGCGGGGCGAAGGTGACCGGTTCGGTGTCGAAGAAGACCTCGTTCGTGGTGGTGGGCGACAACCCCGGGTCGAAGTACGACAAGGCGATGCAGCTCAAGGTGCCCGTGCTGGACGAGGACGGGTTCACCGTGCTCCTGGAACAGGGGCCCGAGGCAGCCGCGGAAGCAGCGCTTCCGGCCGAGGAACCGGGCGCGGAGCCGGCCGGCGAAGCGGTGGAGGAAGCGGCCGGGGAAGCGGCCGAGGAGTAGGGGGAGCAGAGGGAGCAGGCGGGGGCGCGTGGCGGCTGAAGGCCACCCGATCGGCGCATACCAGATGCATAAGGGTGGCCGGGGCGCATTCGGGCAACCGTCGGCGACCGCTGCCCCTGGAAGCCTTTCGCAGCCTACTGTTGAGTTGTGCGCCTTCCGTGCCCAGCTCGGTCGGGGCATCTCCTTTTGTTCTCGAAGGGCCCTTGGGGAACACAGGGAAGACGTGTGGCGTGGGCACCGCCGGCTGTGAGAGGGACGGGAATGGAACCGACCGAGAGCGTCGCCCCGGACTCACGCCTGCGCAGACTCCGGGCCGCCGGCGTCCGGTGGGGACGCCGGTGGGCGGGCCGGTCCGGGCGACATCCCGGCGCGGAGTCCGGGGGCCACCAGGGGGCGAAGCCCGGGCGCTATCCGGGGGCCGGGCCCGAGCGCTATCCGGGCGTGGAGTCCCGGCGTTATCCCGGCACCGAGACGGAGTACACCCCGCACACCGGTCGGGGCGGGCGCGCCCTCGCCGCCCTGCCCCCCGGGGCCGCATCCGCGCTCCCCGGCACCTCCGGACTGCCCGGCGCCGAACCCGAACGGCACCTGACCTGGCCCACGCTGCCCTCCACCGTCGTCGCCGCCGCGGCCCTCGGTCTCGGCGCCGGCTTCTACCGCGCCTTCACGGGCAGCCACGCCCTCTTCCCGTCCGGCACCGTCGGCTGGGCGCTGGCCCTGCTGACCGGCGTCATCGTCGGCCACCTGGTGCTGCTCGGCCGCGCCCGCTGGTGGGGCGGCACCGGCTCCGGCGCCGCCCTCACCCTCGCCGTCCTGCTGCTGTACGGCTGGGTGTCCGCGGGCCTGGTCAGCCTCACCGTCGTCGTCCTGGTCGGCATAGCCCGGCGCAACCGCTGGCGACAGGGTGTCCTGCACGGCGCGGTGGACATCCTCGGCATCGGCGCGGGCGCGCTACTGCTCGCCGCGTGCGGGCGGGTGCCGTCCGTCGAGCGCCCCTGGTACCCCGGGACCTGGACGGTCTACACCGGCCCTCAGGTGGTCCTGGTGGCCGTCGCCTACCTCGCCGTCACCCGGGTCCTCCTGTGGTACCTGCACGCCCCCCGCCACGGCGGACTGCCCACCGTCGCCCGCACCGCCCTGGTCCGGCAGGGCCTGGTCGCCGTCGCCCTGCTCGGCATCGCGCCGCTGGTGTGCGTGGTGGCCGTGGCCAAGCCGATCCTGCTGCCGTTGTTCGCGATCCCGCTGATCGCCCTCGACTCCACCCTGTGGATGGCCCGGGCCCGCGCCGAGGAGCAGCTGCGCGACCCGCTGACCGGACTGCCCAACCGCCAGTGGCTCCTCGAGCGCATCTGGACCGCGCTGGACGACGCCGAGCGCATCGGCGCCCGCGCCGCCCTGATGCTGATCGACCTCGACCGTTTCCGGTCCGTCAACGACACGCTCGGGCATCTCGCCGGCGACCGTCTGCTGCTCCAGATAGCCGACCGGCTGCGGGTCGCGCTGCCGCGCGGGGCGGAGGTCGCGCGGCTCGGCGGCGACGAGTTCGCCGTCCTGCTGCCCGTCGCCGACTCCACGACCTCCGCGACCCGGGTCGCCCGTGGGCTGGTCGCCGCGCTCAGCTCGCCGCTCGACCTCGACGGGCTCACCCTCGTCCTGGAGGCCAGCGCCGGGGTCGCCGTCTTCCCCGACCACGCGCTCGACGCGGAGGGGCTGCTGCGCCGGGCGGACGTGGCGATGTACCAGGCCAAGCGGGACCGTACGGGGGTGGAGGTGTACGAGTCCAAGCGGGACTCCAACACCCCCGACCGGCTCGGTCTGCTCGGCGATCTGCGGCGGGCGCTCGACGCGCACGAGGTGCAGCTGCACTACCAGCCGAAGGTCCGTTTCGACGGGCAGGTGGCGGGGCTCGAGGCCCTGGTGCGGTGGGTGCATCCCGAGCGGGGGAAGGTGCCGCCGGACGAGTTCATAGCGATCGCCGAGTCCTCGGGGCTGATGCCGCACCTCACGGAGTACGTGCTGGAGACGGCGCTCGGGCAGGTCGCCGAGTGGCGGTCGCAGGGGCTGTACGTCCCCGTCGCCGTGAACGTCTCCCCGCGCGACGTCCACACTCCCGGCTTCGCCGGTTCCGTCGCGGCGCGGCTGGCCCGGCACGGGGTGCCGGCGGGAGCGCTCCAACTGGAGATAACCGAACATGTGCTGCTGGAGGATCCGCAGCGGGCGGCGGACACGCTGAACGGTCTGACCGGTCACGGCGTGAAGATGTCCCTCGACGACTTCGGTACGGGGTACTCCTCGCTGGTCCATCTGCGCCGGCTGCCGGTGAGCGAGCTGAAGATCGACCGGTCCTTCGTGGCGCGGCTGGCGGTGGACAACGAGGACGCGGAGATCGTGCGCTGCACGGTGGACCTCGCTCATTCCCTCGGGCTGCTGGTCGTGGCGGAGGGGGTCGAGGACGACGAGACCTGGGAGCGGTTGCGGGACCTGGGGTGTGACGCGGTGCAGGGTTGGCTGGTGGCCGCGGCGATGCCCCCCGAGGAGACCACGGCGTGGCTGCGGGCCCGAGGATCCCGGGGTTGGCAACGCCCTGCGGCGGCACTCCCGGCTGCCGCCGCGGACGACTGACCCCCCTCTCCCACCGACCCACCCGCTTCGGCCCAACTGGAAAGCGCGCCTTACCCGTGGGGCGCGTCCGCCGTCGGCGTCTTCCCGTCCCGGGGCTCCGCCCCGAACCCCGTTTTCCCACCTGCTTCTGCCCAGCTGAAGGGCGCGCCTTACCCGTGGGGCGCGTCCGCCGTCGGCGTCGGACTCAGTCCGTCGCCGGCGCGAAGTGTGCGATGAGCAGTTCCAGGCGCCGCTCGTGAGCCTCCTCCGGTAGGCGGCCGCTGCGGGTCAGGGTGACCAGGCCGTGGAGGCCGGCCCAGAAGGTTTCCGTGAGGAGGCCGGGGTCGTCGCCCTCGGCCGCGGCCGGTGTGACGGCGGCTGCCAGTTCGTTGAAGGCCTCCCAGAGCGCCGCCGGGGCCTCCGCCGTGGCGAACGGCAGATCCACCCGGTGCGTGAACATCGCGTCGTACAGCGCGGGCCGCCGCCTCGCGAAGGAGGCGTACGCCTCCCCGACGGCCGCCAGCCCCGCCCGCACCCCCGGCGGCACGCCCTCCCGGGTCGCCGCCCGCCGGGCCTCCCGCATCTCCGCCGCCAGTTCCACGGAGCCCTCCACCGCGACCGCCGCCATGATCGCGTCCTTGCCCTTGAAGTGGCTGTAGAGGACCGGCTGGCTGTACTCGATCTCCGCTGCGAGACGGCGGGTGGTGACCGCGTCCCAGCCCTCCGCCTCCGCCAGCTCGCGAGCCGCCGTGACGATCAACTGCTCGCGCTCCGCTCGTTCGCGCTCCCGGCGCGTCTGGATCGACATGCAAGGGATTCTAGCGTCGCTAGCCAACCTGTCGATGCTCTGCTAGCTTCGCTCCTGTCGCTAGCAGTGCTAGAAAACAGAGAAGGAGAGCTGAGGCAGAGATGACCGTCACCGCCTACACCCTGGCCGTTCTGCTCGACCTGTTCGTCGTGTTCATCGGCGCCCGGTTCCTGTTCCGGCCCGGCCCCGCCGCAGCCGGCTACGGCGTCCCCGCCGACCCGCACGGCGACGCCTCCGCCTACCTCGCGATCAAGGGCCTCAGGGACGGCACCCTCGGCCTCCTCGGCCTCGCCCTGCTCGCCTTCGCCGGCGCCACCGCGGAGGCCTGGTTCATGCTGGCCGTCGCGGTCGTGCCGCTCGGTGACACACTGATAGTGCTGCGGCACGGCGGCACCAGGGCGGTGGCCTTCGGGATCCACTTCGCGACCGCCGTCGTCGTACTCGTCAGCGCCGCCCTGCTCTTCGCCGTCTGACCCACCCGAGCCGCGGAGACCCCCGGCGTCGAGGGTCCGGTCCGGTCCCGGGGAAACCGTTTCACGGTCTTGCCGCCCCGCCCCCTAGGATTAGCCGCAAACCTAGCCCCGAACCGCACACACTCACCCCAGAGGAACGCTGCATGCCTGGCATCACGCGCGAGGAGGTCGCCCACCTCGCCCGGCTGGCGCGTCTGGAGCTGAAGCCCGAAGAGCTCGACCACTTCGCGGGACAGCTGGACGACATCATCGGCGCGGTCGCCCGCGTCAGCGAGGTCGCCGACCAAGACGTACCGCCGACCTCGCACCCGCTCCCGCTGACGAACGTCATGCGGGCGGACGAGGTCCGTCCGTCGCTCACCCCCGAGCAGGCGCTCTCCGGCGCCCCGGCCCAGGAGCAGCAGCGTTTCAAGGTGCCGCAGATCCTGGGGGAGGACTAATCACCATGACGGACACCAACGTCAACATCATCAGGCTGACCGCCGCCGAGACCGCCGCGAAGATCGCCTCCGGCGAGCTCACGGCCGTACAGGTCGCCGAGGCCCATCTGGCCCGGATCGAGGCCGTCGACGAGAAGGTGCACGCCTTCCTGTACGTCGACCGTGAGGGCGCGCTGGCCCAGGCCCGCGCCGTCGACGCGAAGCGGGAGCGCGGCGAGAAGCTCGGCCCGCTGGCCGGCGTCCCGCTCGCGCTCAAGGACATCTTCACCACCGAGGGCATCCCGACCACGGTCGGTTCGAAGATCCTGGAGGGGTGGATCCCGCCGTACGACGCCACCCTCACCAAGCGGCTGAAGGCCGCCGACGTCGTCATTCTCGGCAAGACCAACATGGACGAGTTCGCCATGGGGTCGAGCACGGAGAACAGCGCGTACGGGCCCACCGGCAACCCGTGGGACCTCACCAAGATCCCCGGTGGCTCCGGCGGCGGGTCGAGTGCCGCCCTCGCCTCCTTCCAGGCCCCCCTCGCCATCGGCACCGACACCGGCGGCTCCATCCGCCAGCCGGCCGCCGTCACCGGCACGGTCGGCGTGAAGCCGACGTACGGGGCCGTCTCGCGGTACGGCATGGTCGCCTTCTCCAGCTCCCTCGACCAGGGCGGGCCCTGTGCCCGTACGGTCCTGGACGCGGCGCTGCTCCACGAGGTGATCGCCGGGCACGACCCGCTGGACTCCACGTCCATCGACGCGCCCGTCCCGCCGGTCGTCGAGGCCGCCCGCAACGGCAGCGTCGCCGGGATGCGCGTCGGCGTGGTCAAGCAGTTCCGCGGCGAGGGCTACCAGGCCGGCGTCATCCAGCGCTTCGACGAGTCCGTGGCGCTGCTGAAGGACCTGGGCGCGGAGATCGTCGAGCTGGACTGTCCCTCCTTCGACCTGGCCCTTTCGGCGTACTACCTGATCGCGCCGTCCGAGTGCTCCTCCAACCTCGCCCGCTTCGACGGCCTGCGCTACGGCCTCCGTACGGGCGACGACGGCACCCACTCGGCCGAGGAGGTCACCTCCCTCACCCGGGCGGCGGGCTTCGGGCCCGAGGTCAAGCGCCGGATCATGCTCGGCACCTACGCCCTGAGCTCCGGCTACTACGACGCCTACTACGGCAGCGCCCAGAAGGTCCGCACGCTCATCACGCGCGACTTCGAGAAGGCCTTCGAGCAGGTGGACGTGATCGTGTCCCCGACGACCCCCACCACCGCCTTCGCGATCGGCGAGCGTGCCGACGACCCGATGGCGATGTACCTGGCCGACCTGTGCACCATCCCGACCAACCTCGCGGGCAACGCGGCCATGTCGCTGCCCTGCGGTCTCGCCCCGGAGGACAACCTCCCGGTGGGTCTGCAGATCATCGCCCCGGCGCTGAAGGACGAGCGGCTTTACAAGGTCGGAGCCGCCGTCGAGGCCGCCTTCGTGGAAAGGTGGGGGCATCCGCTCCTCGAGGAGGCTCCGTCGCTGTGAGTGCACTGAACAAGGCCAAGGGCTTCAAGAAGTCCAAGTCCGGTACGTACCTGTCCATGGCCGGCACGGCCTTCGGCGCGATCGGCGTGGCCAAGCAGATCAAGAGGGCCCGGGCCGAGAACGACACGCTGCGGCTGATCGACGCCACCGTGTCCGCGGTCGCCATCGTCACCGGTCTCGCCATCCTGTACCGCGAGCTGAAGCGGCTGGGCGACGACGACGTCCTGCTGGGCTGAGAGGGAAGTAGCACCGTGACCACCACGACCGACCTGGTGTCGTACGAGGACGCGCTGGCGTCGTACGACCCCGTCATGGGCCTCGAGGTCCATGTCGAACTCGGCACCAAGACCAAGATGTTCTGCGGGTGTTCGACCGAACTCGGTCAGGACGCCAACGCGCAGACCTGTCCCACCTGCCTCGGCCTGCCCGGCGCGCTCCCGGTCGTCAACGCGATCGGCGTCGAGTCCGCGATCAGGATCGGTCTCGCGCTGCACTGCGAGATCGCCGAGTGGTGCCGCTTCGCCCGGAAGAACTACTTCTATCCGGACATGCCGAAGAACTTCCAGACCTCCCAGTACGACGAGCCGATCGC
This sequence comes from Streptomyces vulcanius, assembly GCF_042653945.1. Lineage (NCBI taxonomy): Bacteria > Bacillati > Actinomycetota > Actinomycetes > Kitasatosporales > Streptomycetaceae > Streptomyces > Streptomyces vulcanius. Next base: position 123,933 of record NZ_JBHSFK010000013.1, read on the forward strand.
CTTCAACGGCTACCTCGACGTACAGCTGGAGGACGGCACGACCTTCCGCGTGGAGATCGAGCGTGCCCACATGGAGGAGGACACCGGCAAGTCCACCCACGTGGGCGGCGCCACGGGCCGTATCCACGGCGCCTCGCACTCGCTGCTCGACTACAACCGGGCCGGCATCCCGCTCATCGAGATCGTCACCAAGCCGATCGAGGGTGCGGGCGAGCGTGCGCCGGAGGTCGCCCGGGCCTACGTCCGTGAGCTGCGCGAGCTCATCAGGGCGCTCGACGTGTCGGAAGCCCGCATGGAGATGGGGCAGATGCGCTGCGACGTGAACCTGTCGCTGCGCCCGCACGGCCGCGAGAAGTTCGGCACGCGTTCCGAGACCAAGAACGTCAACTCGCTGCGGTCCGTGGAGCGCGCGGCCCGCTTCGAGATCCAGCGGCACGCCGCCGTCCTCGACAGCGGCGGCACGATCATCCAAGAGACCCGGCACTTCCACGAGGACACGGGGTCCACGACCTCCGGCCGCGTGAAGGAGGAGGCCGAGGACTACCGGTACTTCCCGGAGCCCGACCTGGTGCCGGTCGCCCCGTCCCGTGAGTGGGTCGAGGAGATCCGCGCCGGTCTGCCGGAGCTGCCGCTGGTGCGCCGCAACCGCCTTCTCGCGGAGTGGGGCATCTCGGCCACCGAGATGCAGGCGATCCTCAACGCCGGTGCGTTGGACCTGATCGTCGCCACGATCGACGCCGGTGCCGACGCCGCCTCCTCCCGCAAGTGGTGGATGGGCGAACTGGCGCGCAGCGCCAACGAGTCCGGAAAGTCCCTGGACGAGCTGGCGATCACTCCGGCGCAGGTCGCCCGGGTCACCGAGCTGGTCTCGAAGGGCGACCTGAACGACAAGCTGGCCCGTCAGGTCATCGAGGGCGTCCTCGCGGGCGAGGGAACCCCGGACGAGGTCGTCGACAAGCGCGGGCTGAAGGTCGTCTCCGACGACTCCGCGCTCGGCACGGCCGTCGACGAGGCCATCGCCGGCAACCCGGGCGTCGCCGACAAGATCCGCGGCGGCAAGGTCGCCGCGGCCGGCGCCCTCGTCGGCGCCGTGATGAAGGCCACGCGGGGACAGGCCGACGCGGCCCGCGTCAAGGAGCTCATCCTGGAGAAGCTGGGGGTCAGCGAGGGCTGACCTCGGGTAACTCCGCGAGAGGGGGTGCGTCCGCTCAGGGCGCACCCCCTCTCGTCTCTCAGCCGGAGGCGCTACGCTCGCCCGCCATGAGTGCACGCACCGACTCAGATGCGCAGGACGACATAGACGACCCCGAGGAATACGACGCCTACGACGACGCCCGCCGTGCCCGCTGGACGGCGACCGGCACCGGCGCCCTCCTCGCCCTCGCCGGTGTCGCCGCGTCCCTGATGCGCCTGACCTCCGCCGCCCCGGCGCTCGTCCCGGCGGCCTACGGCCTGGGCGCCGCCGTCTGCGCCCTCGCGGCCTTCCTCGGCTCACGGGGCCGTACCCGCCGTGCCCTGTGGCTGCTCATCGCGGGGGTGATGGTGATGGCCCTGGGCGATCAGGCCGACTGACAGGCCCGTCGTTATTGTCCTGTGATCTGGCTCCCACTCTTGTGAAAAGACGCACGATCGAAACAAACGATCTCTTGCGCCTGCAAGAGTGATCTCGCATTCGTCAGACGTTCTTTGCGGGCTGTCCAGTTAGAGCACGACTGTTTCCCGGTCAAAGATCCACAATTCACCCCCCCCGGGAGCACGTCAGTGGCAGCCCTCGCGCGATGGTGCGTCAGTAACCGCTTCCTGGCGGTTCTGCTCTGGTTGCTCACCCTCGTCGGCACGGCCTCCGCCGCCGTCGCCACCGGCTCCGCGTACTCCAACGACTACGAGGTCCCCGGCACCGAGTCCGGCCGCGCCACCCGGCTCCTCGCCGAGGGCTTCCCCACCCTCGGCGGCGACAGCGACACCGTCGTCTGGCACACCACCTCGGGCACCGTCCGCGCCGCCGACGTCGAACAGACCATGACCGGCACCCTGGAGAAGATCGCCGACCTGCCCGGCGTGGGCGCCGTCTCCGCCGCCCGGGTCAGCGCGGACGGGCACACCGCCTACGCCACCGTGACCTTCGCCGACCGCGCCGAGGACATCGACACATCCGAGGCACAGGCCGTCGTACGGGCCGCCAAGGCCGCCGAGAGCGACGGGCTCCAGGTCGAACTGGGCGGCAGCGCCGTCGCCCTCACCGAACCCTCCGGCGGACACCTCGCCGAGGCCGTCGGCGTGGTCGTCGCCGCGGTCGTGCTGTTCCTCGCCTTCGGCTCGCTCGCCGCCTCGCTGCTGCCCATCGCCACCGCCCTGGTGGGCGTCGGCACCGCCTACGCCGGCATCCAGCTGCTCGGCCACGCCATGACCGTCGCCGACTTCGCGCCCATGCTCGGCCTGCTCGTCGGACTGGGCGTCGGCATCGACTACGCCCTGTTCATCGTGACCCGCCACCGGCGCGGACTGAAACGCGGGCTCACGGTCGCCGAGGCCGCCGAGAACGCCGTGGCGACGACCGGGCGGGCGGTCGTCTTCGCCGGCGCCACCGTGTGCATAGCCCTGCTCGGGATGCTGATCCTGCGCCTGAACTTCCTCAACGGCGTCGCGATGGCCGCCTCGCTCACCGTCGTCCTCACGGTCGCCGCCTCCGTCACCCTGCTGCCCGCCCTGCTGTCGTACATCGGACCGCGCGCCCTCAGCCGCCGTGAGCGGCGTCGGCTCGCCGAGCACGGGCCCGAGCCGGAGCTGCCCACCGGGTTCGCCGCCCGCTGGTCGGCGTTCGTGGAACGTCACCCCAAGCTGCTCGGCAGCGTCGCCCTCGTGGTGATCGCCGTCCTCGCCCTGCCGACGTTCTCCCTCCGCCTCGGCACCTCCGACCAGGGCAACGGCCCCACCTCGGCCACCACCCGCCAGGCCTACGACCTCCTGTCCGAAGGCTTCGGCCCCGGGGTGAACGGCCCGCTGACCCTGGTGACCCGGGTCGGCGGCGCCGAGGACCGGCTCGCCCTCGACAACCTCGACACCACCCTGCGCGCCACCGAGGGCGTGGCCTCGGTGACCCCGGTGACCTTCGACTCCGGCGGACGCATCGCGTATCTCACCGTCGTGCCGGAGTCCTCCCCGCAGTCGCAGCGGACCAGCGAGTTCGTCGACCGGCTGCGCACCGAGGTGCTGCCCCGGGCCGAGGCCGGTACCTCCCTCGACGTCCAGGTCGGCGGGGTGACGGCCGGCTACGACGACTTCGCGGACGTCATCGTCGGCAAGCTGCCCCTCTTCGTCGGCGTCGTCATCGGCCTGGGCTGTCTGCTGCTCCTGCTCGCCTTCCGGTCCGTCGGCATACCGCTCAAGGCCGCCGTGATGAACGTGGCCGCCGTCGCCGCCGCCTTCGGGGTCGTCGTCGCGATCTTCCAGTGGGGCTGGGGGAGTGAGCTGCTGGGTCTCGGCCGGGCCGGGCCGATCGAACCCTTCCTGCCCGTGATCATGGTGTCGGTCCTCTTCGGCCTCTCCATGGACTACCAGGTCTTCCTGGTCAGCCGGATGTACGAGGAGTGGCTGGAGACCGGCGACAACCGGCGGGCCGTGCGGATCGGTCTCGCCGAGACCAGCCGGGTGATCAACTCCGCCGCCGTCATCATGATCTCCGTCTTCCTCGCCTTCGTCCTCAGCGGCGACCGGGTGATCGCCATGTTCGGCATCGCGCTCGCCGCCGCCGTCGCCCTGGACGCGTTCGTGCTGCGGACGCTCCTGGTGCCCGCCCTCATGCACCTGCTCGGCGGCGCCAACTGGTGGCTGCCGCGCGGCCTCGACCGCTACCTGCCCCGGATCAGCATCGAGCCGCCCGAGTGCCGCGCCGCCCATGAGAGGCTCACCGAGGAGGTCGAGGCGCTGGAGAAGGAGCGGGAAGCGGATGTACGCGATATCGCTGGGTGACGACGGAGCGGAACTGCGGCCCCTGGAGCCCTGGCACGCCGAGGAGTTCCTGGCCCACCTGGAACGTGGCCGGGAGTTCGTCAACGAGTTCATCCCCTTCGGCGCCAAGGCCGTCGACCCGCCCACCGCGCGCGAGGCGCTCCAGCGGTACGCCGACATGCGCGCCGCGGACACCGCCTCGCTGCACGGCCTGTGGCTGGACGGCACCCTGGTGGGCGGGGTGCTCTTCCTCAACTTCGACGCCGAACAGGCGAACTGCGAGGTCGGCTGCTGGCTGGAGCCCGCCGCCACCGGGCGCGGACTGGTCAGCCGGGCCATGCGGGTACTGATCGACTTCGCCGTGGAGCGGCGCGGCATCCACCGTGTGGAGTGGGTCGCCTCGGCGGGGAACACCAACAGCCTGAACGTCGCCCGGAGGCTCGGGTTCACCCGCGACGGTGTACGCCGGGAGGCCTACCCCTATGGTGGGGTGCGGCACGACCTCGAAGTGTGGTCCGTGCTGGCCCAGGAGTGGCGCGCCGCACGCGCGCGTGCCGCTCACGACGATCATTAATGGACCTCTCAGAGAGCGTCCGTACGGTGCGAGGTATGGGAACCACCAAGACTGCTGACGAGGCCACCGAGGCCACCGAGCCCAACACCGACGACAAGCCGGTGGACATCACCAAGACCGACGCGTCCGACGACGTGATCGAGCACGTCGAGAACGGGGAGGAGACGGACGACCTCGTCGAGGGGATTTCCGGGGACCCCGAGGACTCAGCGGACGACGATCTGACGGCCGAGGCCGAGGGCGCCACCGGCGTCGGCCTCGGCGCGGCAGCGGTCGTCTCCGCCGCGCTCGGCTTCGTGTCGCTGAGCGGCAGCTGGATCGGCACCGTCGCCGGTGCCCGCCAGACCCTCGTCGGCCAGCTGGAGACCTCGTCGACCGCGAGCGTCGCCAACCAGATCCAGGCCGTCTACGGCGACGCCTGGCAGACCACCGCGCTGTGGGCCGGCCTGTTCGCGCTGACCGCGCTGGTCGTCGGCGTCGTCGTACTGGCCCGCCCCGCGTTCGGCAAGCCGGCCGGGCCGCAGGCACCCTGGATCAAGTCCGTCTCGTGGGCCGGTGTCGCCCTCGGTGTCGTCGGCCTGCTCCTGGCCGTGCTCAAGTACACCGACGCCCTGCTCGGCCTGCCCTCGGCGAGCTGAGTCCCCGCACGTCAGTCCCCGCACGTCAGGAGGGGTCTTAGGAGGGCCGTAAGCACCTTACGGCCGTCCTGAGACCCCTCCGGCGCGTCTAAGGCCCCGCCCGCCGCCGAAGATGCGGAACTCTCCCGATGTGGCGGACCCCCCTCGCGGACGAGGGTTGAGGCATCGCAACGAGCGAAGCCAGCACCCGCCTTCCCGAGGGGACCCACCGTGTTCGAGTACGAGATCCAGGCCCGGTCCGCCGAACTGCTCCGCCGCGCCGAGCGCGAACGGCTGGCCCGTGAGGCCGTCCGCGGCCGGCGCGATGCCCGCCGCGAGGCCGCGGAGCGGGAACCGGACAGTCCCGACCCCGACCCCGGCCCCCGTGCCCGCCGGTTCCGGTTCGCCCGGTCCGTGTGAGCACCGGGGTCGAGCGGGGCGGCCGTACGGGGATCGGCCGCCCCGCGACCGCTGTGACGGCGATATCCACTGGGGCGGTGTCCGACCGCTGTGCGATGCTCGCCTCCGTGGAAACCAGGTCCGTCAGCCCCGTCTTCGTCGGCCGCGGCGACGAGTTGGACACACTGAACGACGCGCTCTCCCGCGCCGCCGCGGGAGAGCCGCAGGCATTGCTGATCGGCGGCGAGGCCGGGGTCGGCAAGACCCGGCTCGTCGAGGAGTTCACCGAGGCCGCCGGCCGCGCGGGTGCCGTCGTCGCGCTCGGCGGCTGTGTGGAGATCGGCGCCGACGGACTGCCGTTCGCGCCGTTCTCCACCGCCCTGCGCGCCCTGCGCCGCGCCCTGCCCGACGAACTGGCCGCCGCCGCGGCCGGGCAGGAGGAGGAACTCGCCCGGCTGCTGCCCGAGTTGGGCGAGGCCGGGCATGCCCGCCACGACGAGGAGGGCATGGCCCGCCTCTTCGAACTCACCGCACGCCTGCTGGAACGGGTGGCCGCCGAGCGGACGGTCGTCCTCGCCCTGGAGGACCTGCACTGGTCCGACGCCTCCACCCGCCATCTGCTGTCCTACCTGCTGCGCACCCTGCGCACCGGCCGGCTCGTCGTCCTCGCCACCTACCGCGCCGACGACATCCACCGCCGCCATCCGCTGCGCCCCCTGCTCGCCGAACTCGACCGGCTGCGCACCCTCCGGCGGCTCGAACTCGCCCGCTTCACCCGCGACGAGGCCGGCCGCCAGATCGCCGGCATCCTGGCCCGTGAACCCGACCCCGGCCAGGTCGACGCCATCTTCGAACGCTCCGACGGCAACGCCTTCTTCGTCGAGGAACTCGCCGTCGCCGCCCACGAGGGCTGCCGCACAGGCCTCACCGACTCACTGCGCGACCTGCTCCTGGTGCGCGTCGAGGCGCTGCCCGAGAGCGCGCAGAACGTGGCCCGGATCGTCGCCGAGGGCGGCTCCACCGTCGAGTACCGGCTGCTGGCCGCCGTCGCCCGGTCCGCCGAGGACGACCTCATCGAGGCACTGCGGGCCGCCGTGAACGCCAACCTGCTGCTCGCCACCCCTGACGGCGACGGGTACCGCTTCCGCCACTCCCTCGTCCGCGAGGCGGTCGGCGACGACCTGCTGCCCGGCGAACGCTCGCGCCTCAACCGCCGCTACGCCGAGGCCCTGGAGGCCGATCCGACGCTGGTCCCCGCCGACCAGCGGGTCATGCGGCTGGCCAGCTACTGGTACCACGCCCACGACCCGGCCAAGGCCCTGCCCGCCGTCCTCGACGCGTCCGTCGCGGCCCGCTCCCGCCGCGCCTACAGCGAGCAACTACGGCTCCTGGAACGGGCGATGGAGCTGTGGGAGGCCGCCCCCGAGGAGGTAAGGGCCCGGCTGCGCCCCGTCGACTACACCGAGGTGTACCCTCCCTGCGGCTGCGACCCCGCCACCACCCCGCTGCACTACCTCGACCTCATGGCCGAGGCCGCCGTCGCCGGGCGCTACGCCGGGGAACGCGAAAGCGCCATGAAGATCACCAAGCGGGCACTGCACCTCCTCGAGGACGACGGCGATCCCCAGCGCTCCGCCTGGTTCTGGGTGCAGCGCTCCCGTCTCGTACGCTCCCTGGGCCGGGGCGGCGGGCGCGAGGAACTGGCCCGGGCCCAGGAACTGGTACGCGGTCTGCCGCCCAGCGAGGTGCACGCCGAGGTCCTCACCCGCTCCGCCCACTGGTCCATGCTCCACGACTCCGGCCCCGACGCCTTCCAGGCCGCCGAGCAGGCCGTCGCGTACGCCCGGATGGTCGGTGCCCGCGCGACCGAGCTCCAGGCCCGCCAGGTCCTCGGCATCCTCATGGTCGACGCCGGCCATCTGGAGGCCGGGCTGGCCGAGCTGCACGAGGTGAAGGACCGGTCCCTGGCCGAGGACATCCCCTCCGTCGCGGTGGACACCCATATCAACCTGCCCTCCGAGCTGGAGGCGATCGGCCGCTCCCGGGAAGCGGTGCCGATCCTCCATGAGGGCGTCGAGCTGGCCCGGCGGTACGGGCTGCCCGACAGTGAGGCCTGGGCGTGGGGCAACCTCGCGGAGTCCCTGTTCTCCCTGGGCCGTTGGGACGAGGCCGACGGGGCCTGCGTCGACGTCGGGCGGATGGGGCTCGGCGTCGGCGCCAGGGGCCTGCACGCCACCCTTCGCGCGGAACTCGCCGTCGCCCGCGGCGACTTCGCGGAAGCAAGCCGCCAGCTGGCGACGGCGCAGGGCCATTTCGACTCCCACGAGTACGCTCCCCAGCACCATCTGCCCCTCGCCCGGCACACCATCGCCCTCGCCGTCGCCGAGGGCCGCCACCACGACGCCCGCGGCCACCTCGAACGCACCCTGGACGCCGGCTTCCCGCTCGGCTCCCACCGCTACGCCTGGCCCCTCCTGCTCGCCGCGATGACAGCCGAGCTCACCGACGACCTTCTGGCCCGTATCCGCGAAGCGGCCAGGAGACTTCCCACCATCGCCCCCGTCTGGCAGGCCCACGAACGCTGGCTGCGCGCCGAACTGCTGCGGGCCGAACGCCGCCCCGACCCGGAGTTGTGGTTCGAGGCGGTCTCCGCCTTCGAGCGTCTGGAGCGCCCCTACGACCTCGCCCGCACCCGGTACCGCCTCGCCGAGGCCCTGCTGTCCACCGGCGCCGACGAACCCGACCGCGCCGCCGAACTCCTCCGGCTCGCCCACGCCGTCGCCACCCGGCTCGGCGCCTGCCCGCTGGCCGAAGCGGTCACCGCCCTCGGCAGGCGCGCCCGCATCCCCCTGGGCCCCCGAGACCACAACGCCGACTCGCTCGGCCTCACCGCCCGCGAGAGCGACGTCCTCCGCCTGGTCTCCGCCGGCCGCACCAACCGCCAGATAGCCGACGAACTCTTCATCTCCCCGAAGACGGCCAGCGTCCACGTCTCCAACATCCTCGGCAAACTCGGCGTCGCCGGCCGCGGCGAGGCAGCGGCCGTCGCCCACCGCCTGGGCCTCTTCCCACCGGAGACCGAGAACCGGGCGCTCGCGCGATGATGGAGGGAACCAGCTGACGCCGGCCGAAGGGAAGAGCGATGTTCAACGCCTTCGAGGAGCTGTTCTCGCCGGGGCGCAAGCACACCCAGGACGAGCAGAACCGGCTGGAGCTGACGCGGGAGGACGTCGGGGACGCGGATCCGGGGCGGGGGCCGATAGATCTGGCGTCCGGGAAGGTGGTCGTACGGCTGCCGGAGGAGCCCGAGGGGGAGTGAGCGGGGTCAGGTGACCTTGAGTTCCAGGATGCGGTCGTCGTCGTTCTTCGGGTCGCCCCGGCCGTCCGTGTTGCTCGTGGTGACCCAGAGCCTGTCGCCGCCCGCCGCGACCACCGTGCGCAGCCGGCCGTACTCGCCCTGGAGGAACGCCTGGGGGTCGGCGGACGCCTCGGTGCCCTTGAGGGGGATCCGCCACAGACGCTGCCCCTTGAGGCCGGCCATCCAGATCGAGCCCTCGGCGTAGGCGATGCCGCTGGGGGAGGCGTCGTCGGTGTGCCACTGGGCTATCGGGTTGCGGTACTTCGGGTCGTCGGACCTGCCCTCGGCCGACGGCCAGCCGTAGTCCGCGCCCGGGGCTATCGCGTTCAGCTCGTCCCAGGTGTCCTGGCCGAACTCCGCGGCGAACAGGCGCTGCCGGGAGTCCCAGGCGAGGCCCTGCACATTGCGGTGGCCGTAGGAGTACACCGGAGAGTCGGGGAACGGGTTGCCGGTGGCCGGTTCGCCCTCGGGGGTGAGGCGCAGGATCTTGCCGCCCAGGGACTCCTTGTCCTGGGACAGTCCCCGGTCGCCGCTCTCGCCGGTACCGGCGTACAGCATGCCGTCCGGGCCGAAGGCGATCCGCCCGCCGTTGTGGATCATGCCCTTGGGGATGCCCTTGAAGACCGTGTCCGGCGCGCCCAGCTGGTCGCCGGCCGGCCGCTTCGGGTCGTAGATCATGCGCACGATGCGGTTGTCCGAGGCCGAGGTGAAGTACGCGTAGACCATGTGGTCCGAGGCGTAGTCGGGGGAGAGGGCCAGGCCGAGCAGACCGCCCTCGCCGGCCGCGGAGACGCCCGGGACCTCGCCCGCCTCGGTCTTCCTGCCCGTCTCCGTGTCGACGTGGGTGATCGTCCCCTCGTCGCGGGAGGCGACCAGCAGACCGCCCTCGGGGAGCGGGGCCAGACCCCAGGGCGAGTTCAGGCCCTCGGCGACCGTGCGCACCACCTCGACCGTGCCCTTCGCGGGCGGGGTCTCCTCGGCGCTCGGCGAGGAGGAGCCCTGGACCGTCGTACCGCTCGGGGACGCGCTCGCGCCGGAGCCGGACGACCCTCCGTCGCCGGAGGAGCAGCCCGCCGTCAGCAGCAGTGCCCCTGTGGCGAACACCGCCGTCATCGTCCGACGTCGCACGATTCCGCTCCCCTCGCTCCCGGCGGACTCGCGCCCGCCTCCCCCTGTCCTACGCCCCACGTACCCCGCAGGTTCCCGATCACCGGCAAGCCCACCCGAAAGCGGTGCTCACTCCCACGATCCCCGCGCGGGCGGCAGGTCCGCCATCTCGGCGAGGTCCCCGGGCGTCAGCCGCACCCCGGCCGCCCCCGCGTTCTCCGCCACCCACCGTGTCTGCTTGGTCCCCGCCACCGGCACCACGTGCCGCCCCTGCGCCAGCACCCACGCCAGCGCCACCTGCGCGGTCGTGACGCCCTCCCCGTGCCGGGCGGCGATCCGGCGCAGACCGGCCACGATCGGCTGGTTCGCGGCCATCATCTCGGCCGTGAAACGGGGATGCCGGGCCCGCATGTCGTCCGGTTCGAAGCCCTCGCCGGGCGTGAGAGTGCCGGTGAGGAAACCATTCCCCAGGGGCATCGCCGCGAGGAATCCGACCCCGCGGGCCGCGCACCACGGCAGCAGCGCGTCCAGCGCCTCCGGCGACCACACCGACAGCTCCGCCTCCACCGCGCTCACCGGGAACACCTGCTGCACCCGCTGCAACTGCCGGATCGTCCCGTCGTGCAGCCGCCCGCCGGAGCGCCGGCCGCCCCGCGCGCCCACCGCGCACAGCCCCAGCGCCCGAACCTTGCCCGCCCGGACGAGCTCCGCCATCGCGCCCCAGGTCTCCTCGACCGGGACCTCGGGGTCGGCGCGATGCAGCTGGTAGAGGTCGATGACGTCCGTCTGGAGCCGCCGCAGCGACGCGTCGCAGGCTCGTCTGACGTACCCGGGGCGGCCGTTGGCCACGATGTGCTGCTCGCCCACGAGCAGCCCGACCTTCGTCGACACGAACGCGTCCCCGCGCCGCTCCCTCAACACCCGCCCCACCAGCAGCTCATTGGTGAACGGGCCGTACATGTCGGCCGTGTCCAGGAGGTCCGAGCCCACATCCAGCGCCCGGTGCACCGCCCTGAGCGACTCGTCACCCCGCTGCCGCGACCCGCTGTAGCCCCAGCTCATCGGCATGCACCCGAGTCCCACCGCCCCCACCGAGAGCGCCCCCGCGCCGATCGTCCTGCGCTCCACCTGCTCGCGACCCTCCCTTTCCCGACCCCCCAACCTAACGTCTGCACGCGTGCGTACCTGACATAGCCTCCTTTCCATGAGCGCTGACACACCCCGTGACGTATGGCTGCCCATCCCGCCCGGTGAGATCGACGGGCTCCCCGAGGGACTCAACCACCTCTTCTGGGACGGGGGAGAGGACGGCGATCAGCCGTACCCGGGCGATCCCGCCGACTGCCTCGTCTACGTCGTGCCGTACATGAAGCGGCTCCAGGTGCGGGTCGGGCCGCTGCGGGAGATGCGCAACCTGGCGGTCGTCCAGACGCTCACCGCCGGTGTCGACGACATCACCGCGCGGGTGGCGGACCTCGCGCCCGGGGTACGGCTGTGCAACGCGCGCGGGGTGCACGAGGCGAGCACCGCCGAACTCGCGCTCGCGCTCACCCTGGCCGCGCTGCGCGGCATCCCGGACTTCGTGCGCGCGCAGGACCAGGGGATCTGGCAGGGCGGATTCCGCCCCGCGCTGGCCGACAAGAACGTCCTCGTCGTGGGCTACGGGGCGATCGGCGCCGCCGTCGAGGACCGGCTCGTACCGTTCGAGGTCGCGCGGGTGGCGCGCGTGGCGCGCTCCCCGCGTGCGACCGCGCGCGGTCCCGTGCATCCCTTCACCGAACTGCGCGCCCTGCTCCCCGAAGCGGACGTCGTCATCCTGTGCACGCCCCTCGACGAGACCACCCGCGGCCTGGCCGGCGCCGACTTCCTGGCCCGCATGAAGGACGGCGCCCTGCTGGTCAACGTCGCCCGCGGCCCGGTCGTCGACACCAAGGCGCTGCTCGCCGAACTGGAGACCGGCCGGATCACCGCCGCGCTGGACGTCACCGACCCCGAACCCCTGCCCCAGGGGCACCCGTTGTGGCATGCGCCGGGTGTGCTGATCAGCCCGCACGTGGGCGGTCCCACCTCGGCCTTCCTGCCCCGCGCCAAGCGGCTGCTGGTCGACCAATTGAACCGATTCGTGAACCAGGAACCGCTGCGCCACGTGATTTTGACGACGGGCGGGGTAGGCGCGTAGTCCGGTTCGGGCACCCTCCGCAGTCCTCCGGAAGCGGTCCGTACGCGCATGCCGATGATCGTCACGGAGAGTAGAGAACCTATGTCCCTGAGTGACGAGACTGGTGTATCGTCCCGACAGGGGCTGCGCCGTGCACCGTTCGGCGCCGGGGATGGACATTTCAGACTTGTGAGGGGGGCGACGGGCGATGCACGGCCTATGGACGAACGATCCGACGCGGCACAGCCGCCGGCGACGACCCTGGCGCACGGCCGCGCGCAGACGCGGTCACGACACTCACCACAGCCATCACCACCGCAGGCCCGTCGGCCGCGGCAGGCAGGCGCACCGGGACCCGAGGGACCCGGGGGCGTGGACCGGGGGCACCCGGTGAGCCCGCCGACCACCTCCGCGACCGTCCTCGACGGGGTCGACCCGGCCCTGCGCGCGCAGCCCCCGGCGAAGACACCGCCGGCCGGACCGCGCTTGATCGGCACCAGGCCGAACCTGGTCCACCAACTGCTGCTGGCCCTTGTCTGCGCGGGATACGCCGTCGGTTCCGCGGTCGGCTGGGGCTCCGAGGAAGTCGCGCTGATCATGGGCGACTTCGGACTGACCGCCGCGGCCGGCGCCGCCGCCGTGTCCTGCTTCCTCTACGCGCGCTCCCGGCGCGTCCGCTTTCGACCCGCCTGGCTGCTGTTCGGCCTCTCCTCCACGATGGCGGCTCTCGGCAACCTGGTCTGGGGGTGGTACGAGGTCGTCCTGGGCCGGCCCGTGCCCAGCCCCAGCTACGCCGACCTGTTCTTCCTGTGCTTCGCGCCGCCCGCGATCGTGGGGCTGCTGGTGCTGGCCGCCCGGCCCGTGACCAAGGCGGGCTGGGTCTGTCTGGCGCTGGACGCCTGGCTGATCGCCGGCTCGCTGCTCACGCTCTCCTGGAGCCTCGCCCTCGCGCAGGCCGCGCAGTTCGACGGACCGAGCGTGGCGCACGCCGCGCTGTCCCTGGCCTATCCGCTGCTCGACATCGCCCTGGTCAGCATGGTGCTAGTGCTGCACTTCCGCAGGTCCTCGGTGAACCGCACCGCGGTCAACACCGCCGTCGGCGCGCTCGCCCTGACCGTGATGTGCGACGCCCTGTTCACCTCGCCGCTGATGCACAACCACTACCGCTCGGGGCAACTCCTCGACGCGGGCTGGTTCGCGGGCTCCCTGCTCCTCGCCTACGCGCCCTGGGCCGCCATGCGGTCGCACCGCCCGGCCGAGGGCGAAGGGCACACACGCGTGGTGCACGAACACCGCCCCGGCCGACGGCCCGACGGCCACCCGCACCCGGCCCCGCAATCGGCCGCGCACCCGGTCTCGCATCCGGACCCGCATCCAGCCGCGCATTCAGCCGGGCAACCGGCCTCGCATCCGGACCCGCATCCGGCCGCACACCCTGCATCGCATCCGGACCCGCATCCAGCCGACCGGACGCCCCTGCCGGGGAGCGACCACAGCCGGTACCCGGCCACCCGGCCCATCACCGGCTCCCTGGCCGCCCTCACCCCGTACCTCGCCGCCGCCGTCTGCACCCTGGGGATCCTCTACAACGTCCTCAACGGCCGCAGCGTCGACCGCGTGGTGCTGCTCACCGGCGGCGCGGTCGTGCTCGCCCTCGTCGTGCGCCAGGGGATCATGCTGCTCGACAACATCACCCTCACCCAGGAACTCGCGCAGCAGGAGAACCACTTCCGCTCCCTGGTGCAGGGCTCCAGCGACGTCATCATGATCGCCGCCCCCAGCGGCATCCTGCGCTATGTCTCCCCGGCCGCCGCCGGGGTCTACGGCAGGCCCGCCGAGGGCCTGGTCGGCACCGAACTCGCCGACCTCATCCACCCGGAGGACCTGGGCTGCGTGGTGCACGAGGTGCGCCGCTTCCTGGCCGCCAGCCGCCAGGACGAACCCACCACCCGCATCGAGTGCCGCTTCCGCTCCGGCGACGGCGGCTGGCTCAACGTCGAGTCGACGGTCAACCGCCATCACGGCGGCCTGATCTTCAACAGCCGGGACGTGACGGAACGGGTGCGCCTCCAGGCGCAGCTCCAGCACAACGCCGAGCACGACCCGCTCACCGACCTGCCCAACCGCGCCCTGTTCACCCGGCGCGTCCAGCAGGCCCTGTCCGGCCGCCGCAGTTCCGACCGCGGCACCGCCCTGCGCAACACCGCCGTCCTCTTCATCGACCTGGACGGCTTCAAGGCGGTCAACGACACCATCGGGCACCAGGCCGGCGACGAACTGCTCGTCCAGGCCGCCCACCGGCTCCAGGAGGCCGTCCGCAAGGGCGACACCGCCTCCCGGCTCGGCGGCGACGAGTTCGCGGCCCTGATCGTCGGTGACACCACGCGCGACCGGGCCGCCCGCGAGCGGCACATCCTGGAGCTCGCCGACCGCCTCAGGATCACCCTCTCGCAGCCCTATCTGATCGATGGCAACGAAGTCAGGGTCGCCGCCTCCATCGGCGTCGCCTTCGCCGAACCCGGGCTCGGGGCCGGTGAGATCCTGCGCAACGCCGACCTCGCCATGTACCGCGCCAAGGCGGGCGGCAAGGGCCGGGTCGAGCTGTACAAGCCGCAGATGCAGCAGGACGTCGTACGCAAGGCGGAGCTGGCCACGCGGCTGCGGGCCGCACTGCACGACGGCGAGTTCGCGCTGCTGCACCAGCCCGTGGTGCGCCTTGAGGACGGCCGGATCTCGTCCGTCGCCGCACAGGCCCGCTGGCGTTCGTCCCAGGGCGTGCTGTTCACGCCCGCCGAGTTCCTGCGGGTCGCCGAGGACAGCGACCGCACGGCCGAGCTGAGCCGCTGGATCCTGGAGGAAGCCGTACAGCAGGCCGCCGACCGGGCCGCGAGCGGACTCACCGTCCCGGTGGCCGTCCGGATGAGCGCCCGCCGGCTGCTCGACCGGTCGATGCCCCCCGGCTCCGTCGAGGCGCTGCTGACCCGGCACGGGCTGCCCTCAGGGGCGCTGGTGATCGAACTCGCCGACCTGGATCCCAAGGTGTCGCTGGACGAACTGGAGCGGCGCCTGGGCGCCCTGCGCCGGCACGGCGTACGGATCGTCCTCGACGGCTTCGGCGGCGGCCACGGCACCCTCACGGCGCTGCGCCGGCTCCCCGTCGACGTACTGAAACTCGACCGCTCCCTGGTCGAGGGGGTCGTGGAGTCCGCGCGGCTGCACAAGATCACCAGCGGGCTGCTGCGGATCGCGTGCGACCTGGGGCTGAACTCCGTCGCCGACGGCGTGGACCTGCCCGAGCAGGTCGTCGCGCTGCGCGCCATGGGGTGCACCCACGGCCAGGGCATGGCGTTCTCCGGGCCGCTCGACGAGTACCGGCTGCGGCGGTCCCTCGCGACCGGCCGCTGTCCGGTGCCGCACGGGCCCGCGGAACCAGCGTTCGCGGGCGGCGGCGCGGGGGTGTACACCGGTGGAGTGGCGGCCGTCATAGGAGGCGGCGTCATCGGAGGCGGCAGTGCGCTGCGCTCACATAATGAGACTCCCGTCCCACCCACTTGACAGTCGGTGCGCGTCGGGGGGAGGGTCAATGCCATGCGCACCCGAATTCTCGTACTTGGAAAGCGCGTCGGCTGAAGCTGGTGACGTCCGGACGGACCCGGAATCCCAGCGACCCACACCCGGCGCGCTCCCCTCGCTTGCCTTTTGGCACGAGGGGTTTTTTGTTGCACAAAACCAGTAGCAGACCCCGAAAAACCCGCAGAACCCGCAGTACGACCCTCAGCAGAACCCTCAGCATCGAGAAGAGAAGACCGATGACCGAGCAGGCACCCGGGGCTCATCCGCAGCCGCGGCCCCGATCCGGAGGACAGCACTCCGCCCCCGTCGAGCACGTCACGGGCGCGCAGTCCCTCGTCCGTTCGCTCGAAGAGGTCGGAGCCGAGACGGTATTCGGCATTCCCGGCGGTACGATCCTGCCCGCCTACGACCCGCTGATGGACTCGGCGAGGGTCCAGCACATCCTGGTCCGCCACGAGCAGGGGGCCGGGCACGCGGCCACCGGCTACGCGCAGGCCACCGGCAGGGTCGGCGTCTGCATGGCCACCTCCGGGCCCGGCGCGACCAACCTGGTCACGCCGATCGCCGACGCGCACATGGACTCGGTGCCGCTCGTGGCGATCACCGGGCAGGTCGCGTCCAAGGCGATCGGCACCGACGCCTTCCAGGAGGCCGACATCGTCGGCATCACCATGCCGATCACCAAGCACAGCTTCCTGGTCACCAAGGCCGAGGACATCCCCCGGGTGATCGCGCAGGCCTTCCACATCGCCTCCACCGGCCGCCCCGGCCCGGTCCTGGTCGACATCCCCAAGGACATCCTCCAGGCGAAGACGACGTTCTCCTGGCCGCCGGTCATGGACCTGCCCGGCTACCGCCCGGTGACCAAGCCGCACGCCAAGCAGATCCGTGAGGCCGCCAAGCTGATCACCGCCGCCAAGCGGCCGATCCTGTACGTCGGCGGCGGTGTGATCAAGGCCGGCGCGACCGCCGAGCTGAAGGTCCTCGCCGAGCTGACCGGGGCGCCCGTCACCACCACGCTGATGGCCCTGGGCGCGTTCCCCGACAGCCACCCGCAGCACCTGGGCATGCCGGGCATGCACGGCTCGGTGGCCGCCGTCACCGGTCTGCAGAAGGCCGACCTGATCGTCGCCCTCGGCGCCCGCTTCGACGACCGTGTCACCGGCAAACTCGACAGCTTCGCGCCGTACGCCAAGATCGTGCACGCGGACATCGACCCCGCCGAGATCGGCAAGAACCGCGCCGCCGACGTGCCGATCGTGGGGGACGCCCGCGAGGTCATCGCCGACCTGATCCAGGCCGTGCAGAAGGAGCACAGCGAGGGCCAGCCGGGCGACTACACCGCTTGGTGGAAGGACCTCAACCGCTGGCGCGAGACCTACCCGCTGGGCTACGACCAGCCCGACGACGGCTCGCTCTCCCCGCAGCAGGTCATCGAGCGCATCGGCCAACTCGCCCCCGAGGGCACGATCTTCACGGCGGGCGTCGGCCAGCACCAGATGTGGGCCGCCCACTTCATCCAGTACGACAAGCCCGCCACCTGGCTGAACTCCGGCGGCGCGGGCACCATGGGCTACGCCGTCCCGGCCGCGATGGGCGCCAAGGCCGGCGCTCCGGAGCAGACGGTCTGGGCGATCGACGGCGACGGCTGCTTCCAGATGACCAACCAGGAACTCACCACCTGCGCCCTGAACAACATCCCGATCAAGGTCGCCATCATCAACAACGGCGCCCTCGGCATGGTCCGCCAGTGGCAGACGCTGTTCTACAACCAGCGCTACTCCAACACCGTGCTGCACAGCGGCCCGAACGACGTCAACCCGGACGCCCGGGGCACCCGCGTCCCCGACTTCGTGAAGCTGTCGGAGGCCATGGGCTGTTACGGGATCCGCTGCGAGTCCCCGGACGACCTCGACAAGGTCATCGAGGAGGCGAACTCGATCAACGACCGCCCGGTCGTGGTCGACTTCATCGTCCACGAGGACGCGATGGTGTGGCCGATGGTCGCCGCCGGCACCTCCAACGACGAGATCATGGCCGCCCGGGACGTCCGCCCCGACTTCGGCGACAACGAAGACGACTGAGCGAGAGAGATCCAAGAGACATGTCCAAGCACACGCTCTCCGTCCTGGTGGAGAACAAGCCGGGCATCCTGGCCCGGATCGCCGCCCTGTTCTCCCGCCGCGGCTTCAACATCGACTCGCTCGCCGTCGGCGTCACCGAGCACGCCGACATCTCCCGCATCACGATCGTGGTGAGCGTCGACGCCCTGCCGCTGGAGCAGGTCACCAAGCAGCTCAACAAGCTCGTCGAGGTGCTGAAGATCGTCGAGCTGGAGCCCTCCCAGGCCGTCCACCGTGAACTCGTTCTGGTGAAGGTGCGCGCCGACAACGAGACGCGCTCCCAGATCGTCGAGATCGTCCAGCTGTTCCGCGCCAAGACCGTGGACGTCTCCCCGGAGGCCGTGACCATCGAGGCCACCGGTGGCAGCGACAAGCTGACCGCCATGCTCAAGATGCTGGAACCGTACGGCATCAAGGAACTGGTCCAGTCCGGCACGATCGCCATCGGCCGCGGCGCCCGCTCCATCACGGACCGCTCGCTGCGCGCGCTGGACCGTTCCGCGTAAGGCTGGGAACGGGCGGCCGGGGAGCACCGGCCGCCCGTATACCGAGACCCCGAAACTGCCCTTCACCCCGCCGTCATACGGTGGGACGCAACACCTGCACACAAGGAGAGAACCCAAAGTGGCCGAGCTGTTCTACGACGCCGACGCCGACCTGTCCATCATCCAGGGCCGCAAGGTCGCGGTCATCGGTTACGGCAGCCAGGGCCACGCCCACGCGCTGTCGCTCCGTGACTCGGGTGTCGACGTCCGCGTCGGTCTGCACGAGGGCTCGAAGTCCAAGGCCAAGGCCGAGGAGCAGGGCCTGCGTGTGGTGACGCCCGCCGAGGCCGCCGCCGAGGCCGACCTCATCATGATCCTGATCCCGGACCCGATCCAGGCCCAGGTCTACGAGGAGTCCATCGCGCCGAACCTGAGCGACGGCGACGCGCTGTTCTTCGCGCACGGCTTCAACATCCGCTTCGGCTTCATCAAGGCCCCCGCGGGCGTCGACGTCGCCCTGGTGGCGCCGAAGGGCCCGGGCCACCTGGTCCGTCGCCAGTACGAGGAGGGCCGCGGCGTCCCCGCGATCGCCGCCGTCGAGCAGGACGCCACCGGCAACGCCTTCGCGCTGGCCCTGTCGTACGCCAAGGCCATCGGCGGCACCCGTGCCGGTGTCATCAAGACGACCTTCACCGAGGAGACCGAGACCGACCTGTTCGGTGAGCAGGCCGTGCTGTGCGGCGGTACGTCCGCGCTGGTCAAGGCGGGCTTCGAGACCCTGGTCGAGGCCGGCTACCAGCCGGAGATCGCCTACTTCGAGTGCCTGCACGAGCTGAAGCTGATCGTCGACCTCATGTACGAGGGCGGCCTGGAGAAGATGCGCTGGTCGGTCTCCGAGACCGCGGAGTGGGGCGACTACGTCACCGGCCCGCGCATCATCACCGACGCCACGAAGGCCGAGATGAAGCAGGTCCTCGCCGAGATCCAGGACGGCACCTTCGCCCAGAACTGGATGGACGAGTACCACGGCGGTCTGAAGAAGTACAACGAGTACAAGACGGCCGACTCCGAGCACCTGCTGGAGACCACCGGCAAGCAGCTCCGCAAGCTGATGAGCTGGGTGAACGAGGAGGCGTAAGCCTCGGGCCGAGGGGGCACCGCCAATCTCGCGTCGTCCGCCCGTAGGGCGGGCCCGGCGGCGTCTGGTGCGTGCAGCTGCAAGGCGGAGGAGGGAGTCGACGCGGAGCGTCGGCGACCGACGACAACGCGGCAGATGTGCGTGCCAGACGCCGCCGGGCAGGCGGGAGATTGGCGGTGCCCCCTCAAGGGCCGGAGCGTGTTGCTCCGGTCCTTTCGGCCATCCCTGCCTCCACGGACGGGTGATCCTGCGCAAGAGGCGTGAGGCGGCCTCCGGCGCACCACTACACTGCTGCCTATATACGCGTTCAGGCCCACAACGTCGTGCGTCTTCCACGCGGGAAAGCCCCCCTCCACCGCCTGCGGCCGTCGGGACGGCCGTCCGCACGCATTGGACTTGTGAGGACTCACGTGAGCTCGAAACCTGTCGTACTCATCGCTGAAGAGCTGTCGCCCGCGACCGTGGACGCGCTTGGCCCGGACTTCGAGATCCGGCACTGCAACGGAGCGGACCGAGCCGAACTGCTCCCGGCCATCGCCGATGTCGACGCGATCCTGATCCGCTCGGCCACCAAGGTGGACGCCGAGGCGGTCGCCGCCGCGAACAAGCTGAAGGTTGTCGCACGAGCCGGCGTCGGCCTGGACAACGTGGACGTCTCCGCCGCCACCAAGGCCGGCGTGATGGTCGTCAACGCGCCCACCTCCAACATCGTGACCGCCGCCGAGCTGGCCTGCGGTCTCATCCTCGCCACCGCCCGCCACATCCCGCAGGCCAACGCCGCGCTGAAGAACGGCGAGTGGAAGCGCAGCAAGTACACGGGTGTGGAGCTCGCCGAGAAGACCCTCGGTGTCGTCGGTCTGGGGCGGATCGGCGCGCTGGTCGCCCAGCGCATGTCCGGCTTCGGGATGAAGGTCGTCGCCTACGACCCCTATGTGCAGCCCGCGCGAGCCGCGCAGATGGGCGTCAAGGTGCTGTCGCTGGACGAACTCCTCGAGGTCGCCGACTTCATCACCGTGCACCTTCCGAAGACCCCCGAGACGGTCGGCCTGATCGGCGACGAGGCGCTGCGCAAGGTCAAGCCGAGCGTGCGGATCGTCAACGCCGCGCGCGGCGGCATCGTCGACGAGGAGGCGCTGTACTCGGCGCTCAAGGAGGGCCGCGTCGCGGGCGCCGGCCTGGACGTGTACGCGAAGGAGCCGTGCACCGACTCCCCGCTGTTCGAGTTCGACCAGGTCGTCGCCACCCCGCACCTCGGCGCTTCGACGGACGAGGCCCAGGAGAAGGCCGGTATCGCGGTCGCCAGGTCGGTCCGTCTCGCCCTCGCCGGTGAGCTGGTGCCGGACGCGGTGAACGTCCAGGGCGGTGTCATCGCCGAGGACGTCAAGCCCGGTCTGCCGCTCGCCGAGCGCCTCGGCCGTATCTTCACCGCGCTCGCCGGCGAGGTCGCGGTCCGCCTCGACGTCGAGGTGTACGGCGAGATCACCCAGCACGATGTGAAGGTGCTGGAGCTGTCCGCCCTCAAGGGTGTCTTCGAGGACGTCGTCGACGAGACGGTGTCGTACGTCAACGCCCCGCTCTTCGCGCAGGAGCGCGGTGTCGAGGTGCGCCTCACCACCAGCTCCGAGGCGACCGACCACCGCAACGTCGTCACCGTGCGCGGCACGCTCTCGGACGGCGAGGAGGTGTCGGTCTCCGGCACGCTGGCCGGTCCGAAGCACCTGCAGAAGATCGTCGCGGTCGGCGAGTACGACGTCGACCTCGCCCTCGCCGACCACATGGTCGTCCTCAAGTACGAGGACCGTCCCGGCGTCGTCGGCACCGTCGGCCGGATCCTCGGCGAGGCCGGCATCAACATCGCCGGCATGCAGGTCGCCCGCGCGGCGGTCGGCGGCGAGGCGCTGGCCGTCCTGACGGTGGACGACACGGTGTCCTCCGCGGTGCTGGCCGAGGTCGCGGCGGAGATCGGCGCGACGTCGGCTCGTGCGGTGAACCTCGCCTGAGGTTGCCGCCCGGTCTGGGGGCTGCCGCCCCCAGGCCCCCGCTTCGGCCCTGAACGGGCCTTGTCCTCAAACGCCGGACGGCTGAGTTGATCAGCTCGTCCGGCGTTTGCTTGTGGACGCTACTTCGCGCAGGCTCACCGTCGCCGCCACCGCCGACCCCGCCAGCACCACCGCGCCCGCGATGGCCGCGGCCTGCATTCCACTGGTGAACGCCTCCCGCGCGGCCGTGGCGAGTCCGGGGACCCGGTCGGCCAGCGCCAGCGCGCCGCCCAGTGTCTCCCGGGCCGGATCCGGTGCCGAGGACGGGATCTCGTGGCGGTAGATCGCCGTACCGATGGAGCCGAGGACCGCCATGCCGAGGGCGCCGCCGAACTCGGCGCCGGTCTCAAGGAGGGAGGAGGCGGAGCCGGCCCGCTCGGCCGGGGCCGCGCCCATCGCCAGGTCCGTCATCTGGGAGATGACCATGACGATCCCGGAGGCGAGGACCCCGCAGGCGACCAGCACGAGCCACATCGAGTCGGTGCCGGCGAGGGCCAGCAGGGCGTAGCCGGCCGCGGCGGTCGCGAAGCCCGCCGTGACGACGTGGGCCCGCTCGACGCCCTTCTGGACCAGGCTGGTGGCCAGCGGGGCGGCCATGCCGATCGGCACCGAGGGCAGCAGCGCCCACAGGGCCGCCTCCAGCGCGCTCTTGCCGAGCACCGACTGCAGGTACTGCGTGGTGAAGAAGGCCGAGCCCATCATCCCGAAGGAGGAGACCAGGTTCAGGACGACCGCGGGGGCGAATCCGGGACCGCGGAAGAGGGCCGGGGAGATCATCGGGTTCGCGGCGGTGCGCTGACGGTGGACGAAGAGCGCGGCGAAGAGCAGGCCGACGGTGATCGAGACGACGTACTGGGGGTGCAGGCCCTCGGAGGGGATCTCCTTCAGGCCGTAGACGACCGGGAGCACGGCGGCCATCGACAGCGGGACGCTCGGCCAGTCGAAGCGGCCGGGAGCGGGGTCGCGTGACTCCGGCAGCAGGATCGGCCCGAGGACCAGCAGCAGGAGCATCGCGGGCAGGTTGACCAGGAAGACCGAGCCCCACCAGAAGTACTCGACCAGGATCCCGCTCATCACCGAGCCGAGCGCGACGCCGGCCGTCATGACCCCCGACCACAGACCGATCGCCTTCGCGCGCTGCGCCGGGTCGGTGAACATCGTGCGGATCAGGGCCATCGTCGAGGGCATCAGGGTCGCCCCGCCGACACCGAGGAGCGCGCGGGCGGCGATCAGGGTCTCGGCGCTGTTCGCGTAGGCCGCGAGGAGCGAGGCGGTGCCGAAGGCGGCGGCGCCCAGGAGCAGCAGCCTGCGGCGGCCGATGCGGTCGCCGAGGGAGCCCATCGTCATCAGCAGCCCGGCCAGCGCGAACGCGTAGATGTCGAAGATCCACAGCTGCTGGGTGCCGCTCGGTTCCAGGTCCGCGCTGATCGCCGGGATCGCGAAGTACAGGACCGAGACATCCATGGAGACCAGCAGCAGCGGAAGCATCAGCACGCCGAGGGCGGTCCACTCCCGGCGGCCGGCGCGGTGGCCGGTCGCGGTCAGGTCGGTGCACGTCGAGTTCGTCATGCCGAGGAATGTACGCACGTATTAAACGCTTGTCTATGACGGATGTATAAGTCGCTCGTATGGGACGTCTGTATGGATCGGCGGTACGATGGCGGCCATGGGACACCGCGACGATCTGCTCGAAGGCGCCAAGCGCTGCCTGCTGGCGAAGGGGTTCGTGCGCACCACCGCGCGCGACATCGTGAAGGAGTCGGGGACCAACCTCGCCTCCATCGGCTACCACTACGGCTCGAAGGACGCGCTGCTGGCGCAGGCGTACGTCGCTCTGGTCGAGGAGACGTCCGACGCCTTCGAGGGGGACGTGGCGGGCGAGCCCGGCTCGCTGGAGCGGTTCCGGAGCGTGTGGGCGAGTGTCGTCGCCACCATGCGGGAGCCCGGCTCGCTCTGGCGGCTCAGCATGGAGATCGTCGTCATGGGTGACCAACTGCCCGATGTGCGCGACGAGTTGGCGCGCGCGCAGCGGGAGGGTTCACGCGGATTCGTCGCGCTCCTCAGGGGAGTGCCCGAGGAGGACGTCACGGACGCCACCGCCGACACGCTCGGCAGCTTCTACTCGACCCTGATGCTGGGGCTCATCGCGCAGTGGACCTTCGATCCCAAGACCGCGCCCGACGCCGACGCACTCACCGAGGGTCTGCGCCAGGTCATCGAGGGCGCTGCGACTGCCTCGCGTGCTGGCTGATCAGCCCCGGCGACCCGGCCGCACGGAACTGCCCGCATGTGACCCGTGAGGTCAGAGGCGGGCCGCCTTCAGGGCCATGTGCAGGAGGAGGCGGTCCTCGCCGTCGTCCAGGTCGAGGCCGGTGAGCTGTTCGACGCGCGACAGCCGGTAGTACAGCGTCTGGCGGTGGATGCCCAGCTCGGCGGCCGTGCGGCCGGCCTGGCCCGCGCAGTCGAGGTAGACCTCGGCGGTGTGGGCGAGGTCCCGGTGGGCGGGGGAGAGGAGATCCCGTACGGCCGGGTCGTGCCCGGACTCCGGGGGCAGCGCCGTGAGCATCCGGTACGGCCCCAGGGCCGCCCACCGGGCGACCGGCCCGAGCCGCGGCTCCGCCAGCACCGCCCGCGCCGACGCGACGGCCTCCCGCCAGGCCACCCCGAGTTCCGCAAGCCCGACCCGCCCAACGGCGACCCCCGCAGCGCCTCCACCCATGGCACCCCCCGCCCCACCGGCGCCCCCCTCCCGGCTCGCCCCGCCCGCCCCGCCCGCGCCCAGGCCCCCGCCCCGCTCCAGCAGGCGTCCCGCTGTCGATGTCGCCGGGGTGAGGGTGTCGGTCGAGCGGAGTCGGATCAGGACTGCCAGGCACTGGGACGTCGGCCCCCACGGCACCGTGCACAGGGCGGTCGCTCCCGGGAGGGTGCGCAGGGACGGGGCGCCGGTCGGCCAGGGGGCCACGCAGATCACCGTGTGCGGGGCGTCCGCGCGGGCGCCGAGGGCGGTGCGCAGTTCCGCCACCGCCATGTCGAGCGGCCAGCCGGACCGCGCGGTCAGCACCGCCCGCAGCTCCCTCGTGAGGTCGGCGCCGTGCCGGACCTCGTCCGCGAGGAGGGCGCCGATCCGGGCGGCCACCTCCATGGCGGCGGCCAGCTGGGCGTCCGAGAGCCCGGGATCGCCGTCCAGCAGCCAGACGTAGCCGAGGACGACCCCGCCATGCCGTACGGGAAGGCAGACGCGCCCCCGGTTCACCCCCGCCTCCGGGGTCGGCGGGATCCGGACCGGGCCGGTCGCCCGCGTGATGCCGAACCCCTCGAACCAGGTGCGCACGGCCGCCGTCGAGCGCCGGGTCAGGATCGAACGGGCCCGCACCGGGTCGAGGGCCGAGGCGTCCAGCTCGCCCTCACTGTCGTACGCGCCGAAGGCGATCAGCTCGAAGTCCCGGTTCTCCAGGGTCGCGGGGACGCCGAGCAGCTCCGAGATCTCATCGACCAGCTCTTGGTAGTCGCCTTCGTAATCGCCTGTCACCCGGGCATTCTCGCTCAATTCCGCAGGCCTTCATACATCTGTCTGAGATCTGCGGCACGGATGCGTGACAGCTGTCGATGGCCGACGATCGAGGGGATCCTTAGGTTTCACGGTGGTTCTGTCTGCTGCTCTTCTGTCTGCCGGTCTGCGGACCGCTGGTCTGTGGAGGTGCCCCGTGCTGGGTCCCGTGATTCTCGCCGCGTCGCACAGCGACCGGATGCGACGCCTGATCTCGGCGGCCCCGGTGACCAGGCAGGTCGTCGACCGCTTCATCCCGGGCGAGACGGTCGACGACGTCGTACCGATCGTCGAGGACCTCACCGGCCGGGGCCTGGAGCTGACGATGGACGTCGTCGGCGAGGACATCACCACCCCCGCGCAGGCCACCGCCGCCCGGGACGCCTACCTGCGCCTCGTCGAACGGCTCGGGCCGCTGGAGCTGGGTACCCGTGCCGAGATGTCCGTGAAGCTGTCGATGTTCGGCCAGGCACTGGAGGGCGGGCACGAGCTGGCGCTCGCCAACGTCCGGCCCGTCGTCGAGGCCGCCGCCGCCATCGGGACCACCGTCACCCTCGACGCCGAGGACCACACCACCCTCGACTCGATGTTCGCCATCCACGAGGAACTGCGCCGGGACTTCCCGCAGACCGGCTGTGTCATCCAGGCCTACCTCTTCCGCACCGAGGCCGACGCCCGCCGGCTCGCCGCGGCCGGCAGCCGGGTACGGCTGGTGAAGGGGGCGTACAAGGAGCCCGCCGAGGTCGCCCACCAGCAGAAGCACGAGATCGACAAGGCGTACGTCCGGGTGTTGAGGACTCTGATGGAGGGTGAGGGGTACCCGATGGTCGGGTCCCACGACCCGCGTCTCATCTCCATCGCGCAGGAGCTGGCCCGGCAGGCCGGCCGCAAGCCCGACGAGTACGAGTTCCAGATGCTGTACGGGATCAGGAGCGACGAACACCTGCGGCTCGCCGCCGAAGGCCACCGTATGCGTGTCTACACCGCCTACGGCACCGACTGGTACGGCTACTTCATGCGCAGGCTCGCGGAGAAGCCGGCCAACCTGCTCTTCTTCGCCCGGAGCGTGATCACCCGTGGCTGACACGACGTGGTCTCGCCGCAGCATCTGCCGGGGGTCCGGGGGTTGTCCCCCGGGAAGGCGCAGCATGCGCAGGCTCGCGGAGAAGCCGGCCAACCTGCTCTTCTTCGCCCGGAGCGTGATCACCCGTGGCTGACACGACGTGGTCTCGCCGCAGGCTCGCGGAGAAGCCGGCCAGCCTGCTGTTTTTCGTGCGCTCGACTCTGACCAAGCACTGACAAGGAGTTAAAGCACCCATGGACGCTGTGACCCAGGTCCCCGCCCCCGTCAACGAGCCGGTGCGCGGCTACGCCCCCGGCTCGCCCGAGCGGGCCCGGCTGGAGGCCAGGCTCAAGGAGCTGGCCGACAACCCGATCGAGCTGCCGTGCACCATCGGCGGCGAGCGGCGGATGGGCGGTGGCGACGCCTTCGACGTGGTCCAGCCGCACAACCACCGCGCCGTGATCGGCACCTACCGCAACGCGACCCGGCAGGACGCGCAGGACGCCGTCGACGCGGCCCTCGCCGCCGCGCCCGCCTGGCGTGCGATGTCCTTCGACGACCGCGCCGCGATCATCCTGCGCGCCGCCGAGCTGCTGGCCGGGCCCTGGCGCGAGACGATCGCCGCCTCCACCATGCTCGGCCAGTCCAAGACCGTGCAGCAGGCCGAGATCGACACCCCCTGCGAACTGGTCGACTTCTGGCGCTTCAACGTCCACTACGCCCGCCAGATCCTGGCCGAGCAGCCCCCGGCGAACTCCCCGGGCGTGTGGAACCGCCTCGACCACCGCCCGCTGGAGGGCTTCGTCTACGCGATCACGCCGTTCAACTTCAGCGCCATCGCGGGCAATCTGCCGACCGCGCCCGCCCTCATGGGCAACGTGGTGGTGTGGAAGCCGTCGCCCACGCAGACCCACGCGGCTGTGCTGCTGATGCGGCTGCTGGAGGAGGCGGGCCTGCCCAAGGGCGTCATCAACCTCGTCACCGGTGACGGAATCGCGGTGTCGGAGGTCGCGCTCGAGCACCGCGACCTGGCCGGCATCCACTTCACCGGCTCGACGAAGACCTTCCAGTACCTGTGGAAGACGGTCGGCGCCAACATCGAGAAGTACCGCTCCTACCCGCGGATCGTCGGCGAGACCGGCGGCAAGGACTTCGTCGTCGCCCACCCGAGCGCCGACCGCGCGGTCCTGAAGACCGCCCTCACGCGCGGCGCCTTCGAGTACCAGGGCCAGAAGTGCTCCGCGACCTCCCGGGCGTACATCCCGGCGTCCCTCTGGAACGGCGGCTTCCGCGAGGAGTTCGCCGCCGAGGTCGACCACCTCGCCATGGGTGACGTCACCGACCTGTCCCACTTCATCGGTGCCGTCATCGACGAGCGCGCCTTCGCCAAGAACAAGGCCGCCATCGACCGCGCGAAGCAGGACCCCACCTGCACGATCGTCGCCGGCGGGTCCTACGACGACTCGGTGGGGTACTTCGTCCGGCCGACCGTCGTCGAGTGCTCCGACCCGGACAACGAGGTGTTCCGCACCGAGTACTTCGGTCCGTTCCTCGCCGTCCATGTCTACGAGGACGACCGGTACGACGAGATGCTCACCCAGATGGAGGCGGTGTCCGACTACGCCCTCACCGGCTCGGTCGTCTCCAGTGACCGCGCCGCGACCGCGTACACCATGGAGAAGCTGCGCTACGCGGCCGGCAACTTCTACATCAACGACAAGTCGACCGGTGCCGTCGTCGGCCAGCAGCCCTTCGGCGGCGGCCGGGCCTCCGGCACCAACGACAAGGCCGGCGCCCCGCAGAACCTCCTGCGCTGGACGCTGACCCGCGCCATCAAGGAGACCCTGGTCGCACCGACCGACTACACCTACCCGCACATGGGCTGAGCGACATGGGCCGATAATCGCCGCAACCCAGCGGGCCGGATCTGACACGGACCGGCCCGCTGGGCAGGCTGACCGCCATGACAACGGTGATCACGGAAGACGGCATACAGCTGTGGACGAGTGTGTCCGGCCGCGGCGCGCCCCTGCTGCTCTGCCACGGTGGCCCCGGCCTGTGGGACATGTTCGGCGACATGGCAGCGCTGGTCGCCGGCTCCGCCCGGGTCGTGCGCTGGGACCAGCGCGGCTGCGGGCGCTCCGAGCGGTGCGAGGGGCCCTGGACCACCACCCGGTTCGTCGCCGACCTGGACGCCGTACGGCACCACCACGGCCCCGGCCGGATCGCCCTGCTCGGCCACTCCTGGGGCGCCCAGCTGGCCCTCGCCTACACCCTCGCCCACCCGGAACGGGTCCGGGCGCTGATCTACGTGGCCGGGACGGGCATCGGGCCGGCCAAGGACTGGTTCGAGCCGTTCCGCAAGAACCTGCTCGGCCGAATCGGCGAGGACCCCGAACGGCTGGCCCGCTGGCGGGAGTTGACCGACCGCCCGGAGCGGACCGAGGTCGAGGAGCGGGAGCGGGCCGAACTCCGGTGGTCGGCGGAGTTCCCCGACCGCGCGCGGGCCCCGGAGCACGCCCGCCGGATGGCCGACCCCTGGTTCGGGATCAACGACGAGTGCAGGGCGCGCCTCGACGAGGAGCTGAGCGCCACCTGGCGCGACCCCGCGATCGAGGCGGCCTGCCGCAGACTCGACGTGCCGGTGCTGATCATCGACGGGGCCCACGACATCCGGCCGCGCTCGGCGGTGGACTCCCTGGAGAAGGCCCTGCCCCGGGTGCGGCGGGTGGTGCTGCCGGAGGCCGGGCACCTGCCGTGGGTCGAGGATCCGGACGGATTCCGGGCCGCGGTGAGCGGCTTTCTGACCAGCGCGGTCTCCGGCGCCGTCTCAGATAGTAGGAAGTCCGACTAACTGTGGAGACAGGCGCGCGCTCCTCCCTTAGCTTTGTAGGAGCCGAACGACTCGCTCGATCCAGCGAATGGCGGTCGTGAGCCGGGCCCGATGCAGGCAATCCCTGCGGCCAGCGCTCGCCGCCCACCGGCGTCTCGTACCCCTTTCCGCACTCCACGGAATTCTGAAGGAGTCGATTTCCCATGGCCGAGACGACCGTCCGCCGCCGCGTCCGCCACTCCTCCCGTGCGAGCGAGTCCGACCGCAAGAACGCCGCCGCCGCGCTCCAGCGCGCCCTCGACCGCCGCGACAACGGCGGCGAGACCGGCCACTGACCCTCGCCCGCGAGTAGTCCGGGAGCCGCACCCGCACGGGTGGCGGCGCGGGTCCCGAAAGGGACTTCAGGACCCGCGCCGCACCTCGAACCGGTCGATGCGCCCGCCGTCCTCCGCGTGCGCCGACACCGTCAGCCGCGCCGACGGCCCGCCGACCGCCTCCACCGAGAGGTAGGAGAAGCCCCGGTAGCGCACCCGCGACCACTCCACCGTCTCCGCCGCGTTCTCGCGCGAGCGTGTCCAGTGGAAGGTGTCCACGGACTCCCGGTCGCGGACGCTTCCCTCGTAGCTCTCGGGTACGCCCACCGGGAAGCCGTACAGATCACGGCCGCCGCCGCCCGCCGTGACGTACACGGTGCCGTCCCGCGTCGGATCCGTGGACCCGCCGACCGGGACCGTACGGCCCACCCGGCCGCCCTTGAGGGCGTCCGTCCGCTCGTAGACGTGGTTGTGGCCGTTGATCACCAGATCCACCTGGTACCGGTCGAACAGCGGCTGCCACTCGGACCGCACCCCGCCGTCGGAGGCGTGCGCCGAGGTCGAGTAGGCGCAGTGGTGGAAGAAGACGACGACGAAATCGACGTCCGCCGACCTGCGCAGCGCGTCCAGCGTGCGCTTCAGCCACGCCGTCTGCCGGCCCTCCGTGTAGCCCAGGTTCGCCGGGATCTCGTACGACACGTCGTTCGCGTCCAGCGCCACCACGCCCACGTTGCCGTACCTGAACGCGTACACGCCCGGGGCCGTGCGCGGGTCGAAGCCGTTGTCGGGGAGGGAGAAGCGGGCCAGCTGGCCGCCGTAGCCGTCGGGGGAGTACCAGGCCTCCATGTCGTGGTTGCCGGTCGTCACCATCCACGGCACCGACCGCGCCACCGGCTCGCTCTGCTTCAGGAACGCGTCCCAGGCGGTGGGGTCGTAGCCGTCCGACTTCTCGCCCCGGCCGGTGCCGTCGGCGTAGCAGATGTCACCCGCGTGGAGATGGAAGGCGGGCGCCGCCTTCAGCAGCAGCCGGTCGATCGCCGCCGCCGAGCGGCCCACGCCCTGGTCGCCGAACGCGGTGAACACGAACCGCTCGGCGCCGGAGGGTGCCGTACGGAAGGACGCGACCGTGGCGCGGTGGGCCGCGTCGGCCGGGTCGAAGCCCTCGTGGCCGACGCCGTAGTAGTACGTCGTCCCGGGCAGCAGATCGGCCACGGCCGCGTGCACGTAGTACTGGTCGAGCGCGCCGCGCACCCCGTCGATCCCCGGGGTGTGCAGGTCGCGCACCTCCGCCCGCACCTTCCCGCCCAGGTCGTCCGGGCGGGTGCCGATCCGGACGTACGGCGTGCGCACGGCGGCCGGGACCTGCCAGGAGATCCGCATCTGCGTACGCGGGTCCGCGCCGAAGGCGAGATGCCGGCCGAAGGGCGTGACGGAGGAGTTCCCCGTGGCGCTCGGAGTGGGGCTCGTGGACGTCCTCGGGGCGGGGGAGTCGCCCCCGCACCCCGTCAGCAGTCCGCCCGCCGCCACCGCTCCCGCCGTCACCAGCGTGCGGCGCCTGGTCAGCCTGGTGCGCAGGTACTCGTACTGCTCCGCCATGCTCATGCCGCGGGCCAGCCGGGGCGGAATGCCGACATCCGGTACGGGGGGTCCGGGGGGTGTCCCCCTGGAAGGCACGGTCATGTTTTCGAAGCTTCCCCCATCGCCCAACGGGCGTCCTGCGTACGGGTGAACGCCAGTCGACCACCCCGTATGTGCTGTCCGTATGCCGGACAGTCCGTGTCATCCCATGGGACCCGGAGTACGGTGCCGTCATGTCTCGCAGTATCAATCTCGCAGTGATTCCCGGTGACGGCATCGGCCAGGAGGTCGTGGCCGAAGGCCTGAAGGTCCTCTCCGCCGTCCTTCCGCAGGATGTGAAGCTGGAGACCAAGGAGTACGACTTCGGCGCCAAGCGCTACCACGCCACCGGTGAGACCCTCACCGACGCGGACCTCGACGCGCTCAAGCAGCACGACGCGATCCTGCTCGGCGCGATCGGCGACCCGGCGGTCCCGTCCGGCGTCCTGGAGCGCGGCTTCCTGCTCAAGCTCCGCTTCGCCTTCGACCACCACGTCAACCTGCGGCCGAGCAAGCTGCTGCCGGGTGTCGCCACCCCGCTGGCCGGCGAGCCGCAGATCGACTTCGTCGTGGTCCGCGAGGGCACCGAGGGCCCGTACACCGGCAACGGCGGCACGATCCGCAAGGGCACCGAGCACGAGGTCGCCACCGAGGTCTCCGTGAACACGGCCTTCGGTGTCGAGCGCGTGGTCCGCGACGCCTTCGCCCGCGCCCAGGCCCGCCCGCGCAAGAAGCTCACCCTCGTCCACAAGAACAACGTGCTGACCTTCGCCGGTCACCTGTGGACGAACATCTTCAACAAGGTGGCCGAGGAGTTCCCCGAGGTCACCACGGACTACATCCACGTCGACGCGGCGACGATCTACCTCGTCACCGACCCCGCCCGCTTCGACGTCATCGTCACCGACAACCTCTTCGGCGACATCATCACCGACCTCGCCGCGGCCGTCTCCGGCGGCATCGGCGTCGCCGCCAGCGGGAACATCAACCCGGCCGGCGAGTTCCCGTCCATGTTCGAGCCCGTCCACGGCTCGGCCCCGGACATCGCGGGCCAGGGCAAGGCCGACCCCAGCGCCACCGTGCTGTCCGTCGCCCTGCTGCTGCGCCACCTCGGCTACGAGGCCGAGGCCGCCCGGATCGAGGACGCGGTCTCCGCCGACCTCGCCGACCGCACCGGCAAGCCCGCCCGCAGCACCTCGGAGATCGGCGACGCGCTCTCCGTACGCGTAGCCGGCTGACCCGTCGAGCCGCGTCATTCGCGAAAAGCCGTCGGGTCGCTTCCGCGCCCGGCGGCTTCCGCATGTCCCCCGCCGGGTGCCACCATCAATCCCGGGTCGCATTCACGCCGTTTTCTTCCCCGGACCCCGCTTGCGATAATCGAACGCGGAGCCGCGGAATGAGGTATTGCTCGGACGTCCAAGCACTGGCCGGAACTCACCGGTCGCTGGGGGTGTGAGCGCGGCCCGTCACTACAACCGGTGAAGGACAACCACTCATGACGACGCCCACGATCGAGCTCAAGCCCTCCGCCAGCCCGCTGGCCGCCGCCGAGCGGCAGGCGATCCTGGGGAACCCCGGGTTCGGCCGCCACTTCACCGACCACATGGTGACCATCAAGTGGACCGAGGGCCGCGGCTGGCACGACGCGCAGCTCGTTCCGTACGGGCCGATCTCCCTCGACCCCTCCAGCCACGTCCTGCACTACGGCCAGGAGATCTTCGAGGGACTCAAGGCGTACCGCCAGGCCGACGGCTCCGTCGCGGTGTTCCGCCCGGAGGCCAACGCCCGCCGCTTCCGCACCTCCGCCCGCCGCATGGCCATGGCCGAGCTGCCCGAGGACCTCTTCATCGCCGCTCTGGACGCGCTTCTCGCCCAGGAGGCCGACTGGGTGCCGCCGCACGGCGGCGAGGAGTCCCTCTACCTACGGCCGTTCATGTTCGCCACGGAGACCGGTCTCGGCGTCCACCCGGCCAACGAGTACCTGTTCATGCTGATCGCCTCCCCCTCCGGCGCCTACTTCGCCGGCGGCGTCAAGCCGGTCACCATCTGGGTCGCCGAGGACTACGTCCGCGCCGTCCCCGGCGGCACCGGAGCCGCCAAGACCGGCGGCAACTACGCGGCCTCCCTCCTCCCGCAGGCCGAGGCCGCCGCGAACGGCTGCGACCAGGTCGTCTACCTCGACGCGGTGACCCGCACCAGGGTCGAGGAGAGCGGCAGCATGAACGTCGCCTTCGTCTACGGCGACCGCATCGTCACCCCCGAGCTGACCGGCTCGATCCTCGAGGGCATCACCCGTGACTCCCTCCTCCAGGTCGCCCGGGACCTCGGCTACACCGCCGAGGAGGGTGTGATCACCCTGGAGCAGTGGCGGGCGGACGCCGCCTCCGGTGCCCTCACCGAGGTCTTCGCGTGCGGCACCGCGGCCGTCGTCACCCCGATCGGGCACGTCAGGACCCGGACCGACGCCTGGACCCACGGCGACGGCACCCCCGGCCCGGTCACCGTCCGTCTCCGCGAGGCCCTGCTGGGCATCCAGCGTGGGGTGAAGCAGGACACGCACGGCTGGATGCACCGCATCGGCTGAGCCGGAAGTTGATGCAGGGGCCTGTCCCGCCTCCCGGGGCGGGCCCCGCCCATGACATGGTGCGAGCTCGGACGGCGGGGCGCGGGTGAGGCGGCCGTGGAGACGCTCGACTTCCCGACGGCGACGAGGCCTCCACCGTCAGAACCTCGACGACGAGGCCTACCGCAAGCTGCGCGCCCTCGGCCTCTCCCGGTACCCCCACGGCCCCGTCCGCTACGACCCCGCTGACCAGTTCGTGGCTCGCATCCTGAGACACCCGATTCGCACCGGCGCGACTTGTGCCAAACTGCCCCCGTGTTCTCGTTCGCCACGATTATTGGCAGCAGGCGCGCCGGTCCGCAGTGACCGCCACGTACGACCACGTACGAGCGGCCACCGTCGTCCTCGACCCGCGCGCAGACCTCTCGCACCCGCGAGAGGTTTTTCGCTTTTCTGGCCCACCCGCAGCCGGAGGCGAGCGCACGAGAGACCATGAGGGCGGTGGAGCCGGTCATTCCGGTAAGACCGAAGATCCCCAACAGGAGCCTTGAGACATGACCGCGACGCACACCAGCGAGCTCGACGACTCGTTCCACGTCTTCGACACCACCCTGCGCGACGGCGCCCAGCGGGAGGGCATCAACCTCACCGTCGCCGACAAGCTCGCGATCGCACGGCACCTGGACGACTTCGGCGTCGGATTCATCGAGGGCGGCTGGCCCGGTGCCAACCCGCGCGACACCGAGTTCTTCGCCCGCGCCCAGCAGGAGATCGAGTTCAGGCACGCCCAGCTGGTCGCCTTCGGCGCCACCCGCCGGGCCGGTGCCAAGGCGGCGGAGGACCCGCAGGTCAAGGCCCTCCTGGACTCCGGGGCCGACGTCATCACCCTCGTGGCCAAGTCCCACGACCGCCACGTCGAGCTCGCCCTGCGCACCACGCTGGACGAGAACCTGGAGATGGTCCGCGACACCGTCGCCCACCTGCGCGCCCAGGGCCGCCGGGTCTTCGTCGACTGCGAGCACTTCTTCGACGGCTACCGCGCCAACCCCGAGTACGCCAAGTCCGTCGTCCGCGCCGCCTCCGACGCGGGCGCCGATGTCGTCATCCTCTGCGACACCAACGGCGGCATGCTCCCGGCGCAGGTCCAGGCGGTGGTGGCGACCGTCCTCGCCGACACCGGGGCCCGCCTCGGCATCCACACCCAGGACGACACCGGCTGCGCGGTCGCCAACACGCTGGCCGCCGTCGACGCGGGCGCGACCCACGTCCAGTGCACGGCGAACGGCTACGGCGAGCGCGTCGGCAACGCCAACCTCTTCCCGGTGGTCGCCGCCCTGGAACTGAAGTACGGCAAGAAGGTCCTCCCCGAGGGCCGGCTGCGCGAGATGACGCGGATCTCGCACGCCATCGCCGAGGTCGTCAACCTCACGCCCTCCACCCATCAGCCGTACGTGGGAGTTTCCGCCTTCGCCCACAAGGCCGGGCTGCACGCCTCCGCGATCAAGGTCGACCCGGACCTCTACCAGCACATCGACCCCGAGCAGGTCGGCAACACCATGCGCATGCTGGTCTCGGACATGGCGGGCCGCGCCTCGATCGAGCTCAAGGGCAAGGAACTCGGCATCGACCTGGGCGGCGACCGCGAGCTGGTCGGCCGGGTCGTCGAGCGCGTCAAGGAGCGCGAGCTCAAGGGCTACACCTACGAGGCCGCCGACGCGTCCTTCGAACTCCTCCTGCGCACCGAGGTCCAGGGCGGCAAGCCTCCGCGCTACTTCCAGGTGGAGTCCTGGCGGGCCATCGTCGAGGACCGCCCCGACGGCACCCACGCCAACGAGGCCACGGTCAAGCTCTGGGCCAAGGGCGAGCGCATCGTCGCCACCGCCGAGGGCAACGGCCCGGTCAACGCCCTCGACCGCGCCCTGCGCGTCGCCCTGGAGAAGATCTACCCCCAGCTGGCCAAGCTCGACCTGGTCGACTACAAGGTCCGCATCCTGGAGGGCGTCCACGGCACCCAGTCCACCACCCGCGTCCTCATCTCCACGACGGACGGCACGGGCGAGTGGTCCACCGTGGGCGTAGCCGAAAACGTCATCGCCGCCTCCTGGCAGGCCCTGGAGGACGCGTACACATACGGCCTGCTGCGCGCGGGCGTGGCACCGGTGGAGTAGGTCACGGGGCCGCCGTCGACGGCGTAGGACGCGGCGGAGGGATCACGACGACCGGGCTCGGCGCCCCGGCGGGCACGCGCTCCGACTGCCAGGCCTGGCGGACGTCGTCGATGACGACCCGAGCACTGTGGGGCGACACGGCCAACTCCCGACGGGCCTCGGCGAGCAGTTCGAGGTATCCGTCGGGGCTCCGTGTCGCCGTCGCCAGGCGACCGTCGACGTCCGCTCTGCCGAAGACGTCCAGCAGGGTGAGGCAGAAGCACACGTGGGCGGTGGCCTCGTACGTGACGAGGAGGACCAGCGCGGCACGTAGTTGGCCCGTCGGTTCGGACGGCTCGTCCCGGGCCGCCCCCAGATGGGCGGCCAGACCGCGGAACGCACCCAGGACACCCACGGTCGTGGGTTCCCGCTACAGCTCCTCGACGATCAACGCGTTGGCCACGCCCGGCAGTTGGACCTGGTCGGTGTCTGTGTCGGCGAACTCGCCACCAACGCGCCGCTGCACGGCGTTCCACCCGGCCGGGGGTTGCTGCTGGTCGCCGCGTTGGCCGACAGGTGGGGGGTGGGGGAGCGGGACCCCGGCAAGGTCGTGCGGTGCGAGTTCGGCCGAGTGGCCGACGGGTGCCTTGACGGTTCGCCAGGTCGCCAATTGACTCACGGGGTGTTCTGAGCCGTAAGAGAGCCACGAGAGCCGAGGGAAGGTCCATGCAGAGAACCGCCCTGCTCGTCTCCGCCACTGTGTTCGCCGCGGTTGCCGCGCTGCTGCCCCCGATCGCCGCCGGGGCGGCCGACGACCCCGCCCCCACCCCGGTCGACCGCTTCGAGGGCGAGGTTCCCTTCGGGGGGCAGCCCGCCGAGGGCATCTTCACCTGGGGCAGCGACGCCGACGACCCGCCGACGCTGGGGCTCGCCGAGCGGTCCGACGCCCCGGAGGGACAGAAGGTCCTGGCCGGGACGTACGACATCAGCGGCTGGGGCGGCTTCACCCACGACTACGCCGCGACCGAGCCCGCCCACGACTGGTCCGCCCACCGGGGCATCCGCTTCTGGTGGGAGGGCCGCGGCACCGGCCGCGGTGTCGGCTTCGAGATCAAGGACGGCGGCGCCCACGGCGAGGCCTCCGAACTCTGGACGACCTCCTTCACCGACGACTTCACCGGCTGGCGGCAGATCGAGATCCCCTTCACGGACTTCG
The DNA here is from genome assembly GCF_042653945.1 of Streptomyces vulcanius. NCBI lineage: Bacteria > Bacillati > Actinomycetota > Actinomycetes > Kitasatosporales > Streptomycetaceae > Streptomyces > Streptomyces vulcanius. The sequence continues at coordinate 160,752 of NZ_JBHSFK010000013.1, forward strand.
TCTACCGCACCGACTACCAGCCGGTCGGCGGCATCGACCAGGTCCTCGGGCTGACGCAGATGTGGGGATACGCCGTCACCCTCCCGCCCGGCACCCGGGGCGACTTCGCCATGGACGGCGTCGAGCTGTACGGGCGCGCCGACCAGGCCCTGCGCGCCTCCGTCACCACCGACGCGGCCGTGTACCCGGTGCGGGAGGGCGGCACGGCGAGCGTGCGGATCACCGTCGCCACCACCGGTTCCGCCCCGATCGACGAGCCCGTGACGGTGACGTACGAGACGGCCGGCGGTACCGCCGAGCCCGGCCGCGACTACACCCCGGTCACCGGCACGGTCACCTTCCCGGCGGGCACGGCCTCCGGAGCCACCCGCACGATCCAGGTGGCGACGACGAAGGACCGTACCGCCGAGTCCGCCGAGACCATCCCGCTGAAGCTCACGGTCACCGGTGCCAAGGCGCCCGCCGAGACCCCGCAGGTCGTCGTCGACGCGCACGGACTGCCGTATCTGAACCGCGAGTTGCCCGTGAAGAAGCGGGTCGCCGATCTTCTCTCCCGGATGTCCCTGGCGGAGAAGGCCGGGCAGATGACCCAGGCCGAGCGCGGCGCGCTGACCGCCCCCGGCGACATCGCCGCGTACGACCTCGGCTCGCTTCTCTCCGGCGGCGGTTCGACTCCCACGCCCAACACCCCCGAGGCCTGGGCGCGGATGATCGACGCCTTCCAACTCCGGTCGCGGGCAACCCGGTTCCAGATCCCGCTGATCTACGGTGTCGACGCCGTGCACGGCCACAACAACCTGGTCGGCGCCACGGTCATGCCCCACAACATCGGTATCGGGGCGACCAGGGATCCCCAACTCGCCGAGCGCACCGGCGCGGTGACCGCCGCCGAGGTCCGCGCCACCGGAGTCCCCTGGGACTTCGCCCCCTGTCTCTGCGTCACCCGCGACGAACGCTGGGGCCGCTCCTACGAGTCCTTCGGCGAGGACCCGGCACTCGTCGAGCAGATGGAGACGGTCATCCAGGGCCTCCAAGGCCGCCCCGACGGACGGGACTTGCGGCGGAACGACAAGGTCCTGGCCACCGCCAAGCACTTCGTCGGCGACGGCGGCACCACCTACGGCTCCTCCACCACGGGTACGTACACGATCGACCAGGGCGTCACCGAGGTCACCCGGAAGCAGCTGGAGGCCGTCCACCTCGCGCCGTACCAGGAGGCGGTCGACCGGGGCGTCGGCACGGTCATGCCCTCCTACTCCTCCCTCGACATCGCGGGCGACGGACAGGGCCCGGTGAAGATGCACGCCCGCGCCGACATGATCAACGGCGTGCTCAAGGGCCGGATGGGCTTCGACGGCTTCGTGATCAGCGACTGGGCGGCCATCGACCAGCTCCCCGGCGACTACGCGAGCGACGTCCGTACGTCCGTCAACGCCGGACTCGACATGATCATGGTCCCGTACGCCTACAAGGACTTCACCACCACCCTGATCGACGAGGTGACGGCGGGCCGGATCAGCGAACGGCGGATCGACGACGCCGTCTCCCGCGTCCTCACCCAGAAGTTCGGGCTCGGCCTCTTCGAACACCCGTACGCTGACACCGCCGGCGCCGCGAAGATCGGCTCCCCGGCGCACCGGGCCGTGGCCCGCGAGGCCGCCGCCGAGTCGCAGGTGCTGCTGAAGAACGCGGGCGGCGTGCTGCCCCTGCGCAAGAACCAGAAGGTGTACGTCGCCGGCTCCAACGCCGACGACCTCGGCAACCAGACCGGCGGCTGGACGGTCACCTGGCAGGGCTCCTCCGGGAACATCACCCCGGGCACGACGATCCTCGACGCCATGCGGAAGACGGCGACCACCGGCCGGATCACCTACTCGCGCGACGCCTCCGCGCCACTGACCGGCCACGACGTCGGGGTGGTCGTCGTCGGCGAGACCCCGTACGCCGAGGGTGTCGGAGACGTCGGCAACGGCCACGACCTGGAGCTGAGCGCCGCCGACCGGGCGGCGGTGGACAAGGTGTGCGCGGCGATGCGGTGCGCGGTACTGATCGTCTCCGGGCGTCCGCAGCTGATCGGCGACCGGCTCGGCGGGATCGACGCCCTGGTCGCGAGCTGGCTGCCCGGCACCGAGGGCGACGGTGTGGCCGACGTCCTCTACGGCCGCCGTGCCTTCTCCGGGCGGCTCCCGGTGACCTGGCCCCGCTCCGAGGCCCAGCTGCCGATCAACGTCGGCGATGCGGCGTACGACCCGCAGTTCCCGTACGGCTGGGGTCTGACCACGCTGACGAAGGTGCCCGGGGGCGGACTGCACACCCTGCACCGGCTGTGGACCGAGGCCGGACGGGCGCGTACGGCCGAGGCGGGCCGCGCGGCGGTCGACCAGGCCCGCCAGATCGTCCAGCAGCGCGTCGGCGACCGGATCACGGCCGCCGTGGCGAAGCCCTTCGCCGAGGCGGACCACCTGCTGCTGGGCGGACGGTACGGACAGGCGGTGCGGAAGCTGATCGAGGCGTATCGCGCCGAGTGACCGGTTCGGTGGGCTTCGGGTAGTTTCGAAGCATGAAGGGTGTCGTACGGCCCCGAAGCCTCCTGGTGCTGCTCGCCGCGCTGGCGCTGGCGTTCCTGACCGTGTTCGCGCCCCGGGCGACGGCCGAGACCAGCGTGTCGGCCGTCGCCCGGGCACTGCGCGACAGCCCGGTCTACGTCGATCCGGCGGCGTCCGCCCAGCTCTCCCGGGCGGACGCGCACACCCTTCAGGAGCGGATCGAGAAGGCCGACAAGCCGCTGTTCGTCGCGGTCCTCCCGGCGGACTACCCCACCGCCGACCTCTTCACCAGCCTGCGCACCGCCACCGGGATCACCGGTCTGTACGCGATCCGCCTGGGCGACCGTCTCGACGCCCGCGCCGACTCCTCCGTCCTGCCGCGCACGGCTGTCCGCAACCTGGTCACCAGCGTCCAGGGAGAGAGCGACGCCAAGGCCCAGCTGGACGACTTCACCGACCGGGCCCTGGCCAACATGGGCGGCTCGGCCCCCGCGAGCTGGAGCGGCTCGTCCGGCTCTGGCGGCGGTGGAGTCTCGACGTCGGCCCTGGTCACGGTCGGTGTGGTCCTGGTGGCGGGCGGCGCGGGCACGTACGCGCTGGTCCGCCGAAGCCGCCGCCGGCACGAGGAGGAGCGGCGGGCCGCCCTGGAACGTCTGAGGGTGGTGGTCGACGAGGACATCACCGCCTTCGGCGAGGAACTCGACCGCCTGGACTTCCACCCCGCGGAGCCCGGCGCCGACGACGCGATGCGCGCCGACTACGAACACGCCCTCGACGCCTACGACCGGGCCAAGACGGCCATGGCCGCGGCGGCCGCACCGGAGGACGTCACCCCCGTCACCCAGGCCTTGGAGGACGGCCGTTTCTCCCTGGCCCGGCTGGCCGCCCGCCGCGAGCGGAAACCCCTGCCGGAACGCCGCCCGCCGTGCTTCTTCGACCCTCGCCACGGCCCCTCCGTCGCCGACGCCACCTGGACCCCGCCCGGCGGGGCCACACGAGAGGTGCCGGTCTGCGCGGCGGACGCCACGCGGCTGGCCGACGGCCGCGACCCGGTGATCCGCGAGGTCGACAGCGACTACGGCCGCCGCCCCTACTGGGAGGCCGGCCCCGCCTACGGTCCCTGGGCCGGCGGCTACTTCGGCGGCGGCCTGCTCCCCGGCCTCCTCGTCGGCACGATGCTCGGCGGACTGATGTCCGCGCCGGCCTACGGCGCCGACTACGGAACCGGTTACGGCGACTTCACCGGAAGCGGCTACGACGGCGGTGACGTCTCCGGCGCGGACTTCGACTCCGGCGACTTCGGCGGAGGCTTCGGCGACGGAGGCGGGGGAGGGGACTTCGGCGGGGGCGGCGGAGGCGACTTCGGCGGCGGCTTCTGACACAGGACGCCGTGAACGCCGTGCCCCGGGAGCGGGAGGATGCCCCCGGGACACGGCGTTCAGACGGTGGGCGTCAGAGCGAGGCCGCCGCGGAGGCTATCGCCGAGGCGAAGGTGGACACCTCGGAGTAGACGCCGGGAGCGTTGGGCTGGGCGCAGCCGATGCCCCAGCTGACGATGCCGACCTGGATCCAGGCGTTGTTGGCGTCCCGGCGGAACATCGGACCGCCCGAGTCGCCCTGGCAGGTGTCGACGCCGCCCGCCGCGTAGCCGGCACAGATCTCGTCGCTGGCGACCAGGCCGCTGTAGCCGCTGTAGGCACGGCAGGTGGCGTCGCTGACGAACGGCACGGTGGCCTTGAGCAGGTAGCGCTGCTGGGCACCGCCCTGCACGGCCGCGCCCCATCCGGCGACGGTGAAGGTGCCGGTGTTGTACGTCGTGGTCGTGGCGATGGGCAGCGTCGGCAGGTTGATGGGCGCGGCGAGCTTGATGAGCGCCCAGTCCTTGCCGTTGCCGTTGTAGCCGGGGGCCCGGTAGACGTACGTGGACCTGACCTGCACCCGGCCGGTGGTCGACTGGAGGTCCACGACGCCGGCGGTCGCGGTGATGCTGGTGTTGGCGCCCGTCCCGCTGACGCAGTGCGCGGCGGTCAGCACGATCTGCTGGGTGTAGAGCGCGCCGCCGCAGCCCATGGAGAGCCGGACCATGAACGGGAACTCGCTCTGCGCGGCCCGGGTTCCGCCGATGACGGGGGAGGGGGCGGCCTGCGCGGCGGAGACGGGCTGGAGGCTGGCGACGGCGAGGGCGGTCGCGCCGACGGCCGCGAGTCTCTTGAGGGCGGTGAGGAGTTTCTTCAAGGTGCTGCCTTCCGTGGGGGGTGGGATGACGTGCACATGCCAATAGAGACGGCAAAGAAACGGCCATGCACTGGCATGGTCAGGTCAAATCTATTGCTGGATTATGTGGATCCTGTGAGCCCTCGCACAAGGGGGGATATTCGGCCACGGCGCTCAGTGGCTCCCCGGCCCGTTCCAGTCGACCAGCTGGACGACGACGCCGTTGGGGTCGCGGACCTGGAAGGCGCGCTCGCCCCACTCCTCCTCCGTCAGCGGCATGGTGATCGTCACGCCCTCGGAGCGCAGCCGCGCCAGCTCGCCCTCCAGGTCCTCGACGACGAACGCGAGGATCAGACCGGCGGCGCGCTCGTCGCGCTGGTCGGCCGGGAGGGTGTCCAGCCCCCGCCGCAGGTAGATGACGTTCAGGCCGGCGTCGTCGCGGGTCAGGGAGGCGAAGCCGTCGGCGGACATCTCCTCGCGGAAGCCGAAGTGCCGGGCGAGGAAGACGCTGGACGCGGGGACGTCGTCGACGTTGAGGGACACGGCACTGGAGGTGATACGCACGGCGGTCTCTTCTCTGCTGATTTTCTCTGTACGCAGTACAATGTACATCGTACAGAGTTGTGGGAGACGTCGTGCGGGAAGATGATCCGGTGCCGACGGAACGAACCAGCGCGGGCGACCCGGCCCGCACCCTGCAACTGCTGTGGCGCGACACGTCCCCCGACGGTCGCCGAGGACCACGACGGGGGCTGAGCGTCGACGCGGTCGTCGAGGCCGCCACGGCCGTCGCCGACGCGGAGGGCCTGGACGCGCTGACCATGCGCCGCGTGGCCAAGGAACTCGGCGTGGTGCCGATGACGCTCTACACCTACGTCCCCGGCAAGGCCGAACTCCTCGACCTCATGGTCGACGCCGCCTATGCCCGGATGCCCCGCACCGACACCGCCGATCAGCCCTGGCGGCAGCGGCTCACCGCCGTCGCCGAGGAGAACCGGGCCCTGTACGAGCGCCATCCGTGGGCCGCCGCCGTGTCCACCGCCCGCCCTCCGCTGGGGCCGGGCCAGATGGCGAAGTACGAGCACGAACTGTCGGCGCTCGACGGGCTCGGCCTCGGCGACGTCGAGATGGACGACTGCCTGGCCCATCTGCTCACCTTCGTGCAGGCCTGCTCCCGCGCCGCCGCCGACGCCCGTGCCGCGCGGCAGGAGAGCGCCATGAACGACGAGCGGTGGTGGGAGCTGAACGGCCCCCTCCTCGCCCGGGTCCTCGACGAGGACGCCTACCCCACCGCCGTCCGGGTCGGCGCGGCGGCGGGTGCGGCGCACGGCAGCGCCTACGACCCCGCCCACGCCTACGACTTCGGGCTGCGGCGCGTCCTCGACTCGTTCGCCACGCTGATCGACGCGTGACGCAAGTGGTTCAGGACGCCTTCGCCGCGCTGCGGACGGTCAAGTCGACGGCGAGCCGGGCACTGGGGACGGCCGGGACGGCCGGGACCAGTGCCCGGGGAACCTGCTTCAGTCCTGGGCCGCCGACTTGGCGAAGTCGAGCAGGGCGCCGAAGTCGATCCCGCCCGGGTCGCCGTGTTCGTTCTCCGGGACGTGCATATGGCCGCAGACGCCCTTGAAGGCGTTCCAGCGGCTGTGGCTCATCCGCTGGCCGCCCTGGTTGCCGGCCGACCTGGGGTAGGCGGGCCACAGGGACGGGCCGCGCAGGGGGACGTCGTGGTGGATGTTCATCCAGGCCAGGTACTCGGCCAGCGAGCGCAGGGCCCACTCGGGGGCCTTCGGCCAGTAGATGTGGGTCTTGTCGCCGGTCTTCCACTTGGTGTGGAGGTCGGGATCGCAGGTGCCGACGAGTTCCGCCTGGCAGACGTTCAGGGTGTTCGTCTCGACGCCGCCGCGCAGGTTGACCAGCGCGCGCGAGGAGACATCGATGTCGAAGTGCTGGTACCAGCGCAGCCTGCGCGCGGCGAAGTCGGGTACCGCCGTGAGGTTCGGGGCGCTCGCGCCGCCCTGGTAGTCGGGGAGACTGCGGCCCTCGGTGGTGTGCAGCACGACGACGTTGACCTCCATGCGGTCACCGCCGAACTTGCTCTGGTACCAGTGGTCGCGGTTCGCGCCCGGGTAGTGCTGGGGTCCGGTCCTGGTGCTCATGGAACGCGACTGTGGCACATATCACAGAGAAGGGCCGGAGGATGATCACCTCCGGCCCTTATGTACCGCTTTGGATCAGATCGTCACGCGTTCTTGATCGCGGAGATGTCGAAGTTGAGCTTGATCTTGTCCGAGACCAGTACGCCACCGGTCTCCAGCGCCGCGTTCCAGGTCAGGCCCCACTCGGAGCGCAGGATTTCCGCCTTGCCCTCGAAGCCGACGCGCTCGTTGCCGAACGGGTCCTTGGCGGAGCCGTTGAACTCGAGGTCGATGGTCAGCTCCTTGGTGACACCGAGGATGGTGAGGTCACCGGTGACGCGGTAGTCGTCGCCGCCGAGCGCCTCCGCCGAGGTGGAGCGGAACGTCATCGTCGGGAACTCGTCGGTCTTGAAGAAGTCCGCGCTCTTCAGGTGGCCGTCACGATCGGCGGACCCGGTGTCGATGCTCTCCATCGTCACGTCGAGGGTCGCGGTGGACTTGGCCGGGTCACTGCCGTCCAGGTGCAGCGAGCCGGTGAAGTCGTCGAACTTGCCCTTGACGTTCGTGACCATCGCGTGGCGGGCGACGAAGCCGATCGTCGTGTGGGCCGGGTCGATCGTGTACTCGCCGGTCAGCGCGGCGAGGTCCGGATTCACGCCGGCGCCCGTGGCGGCGGTGTTCTCGGTGCTGTCCTTGCGGCCGAAGATACCCATGACGTGCTCCTTGGGGGACGGGAAGATCGATGACGTTGAATCTTCAACGAGCCTAACGTGAGTGATGCGGAACCTATTCCTTCCGGGTGCCCTTCGAGGCCGGATACTCTCCTCCCGTCACCCGGCCGGACGAGCCCGCCACGCCCCGAATGTCAGGTGGGTCTCGCTCTTCCTCTTTGTGTGACCCCTACAAGGCCCGGGCCCCCTGAGCAGTCAGAACGGCTGCATGCCCCCAGGGTTCTGTTCGGTGCTACCAGGAAAACGCGCCGGAGACTGTACGGAGTCGACGTCTCGCTTTCCTTGGCGGGCTTCGTAAGGTCGCTACATGACCGTTTTGGAAGAGGCGACGAGCGAGCCGGCGAGCGAGCCGGCGGATGCGCGCGGCCGGGTCGCCGAGCTGCACGAAATCCGTGCGCAGGCACTGGCCGGCCCGAGCGAGAAGGCGACCCAGGCGCAGCACGCCAAGGGCAAGCTGACCGCCCGGGAGCGTATCGAGCTGCTCCTGGACCCGGGCTCCTTCCAGGAGGTCGAGCAGCTGCGCCGGCACCGCGCGGTCGGCTTCGGCCTGGAGGCGAAGAAGCCGTTCACCGACGGTGTCATCACCGGCTGGGGCACGGTCGAGGGCCGTACGGTCTTCGTCTACGCCCACGACTTCCGCATCTTCGGCGGCGCGCTGGGCGAGGCCCACGCCACGAAGATCCACAAGATCATGGACATGGCCATCGCGGCCGGCGCGCCCCTGGTCTCCCTCAACGACGGCGCGGGCGCCCGTATCCAGGAGGGCGTCAGCGCTCTCGCGGGCTACGGCGGCATCTTCCAGCGCAACACAAAGGCGTCCGGTGTCATCCCGCAGATCAGCGTGATGCTCGGCCCCTGCGCGGGCGGCGCGGCCTACAGCCCCGCCCTCACCGACTTCGTGTTCATGGTCCGTGAGACCTCGCAGATGTTCATCACCGGTCCGGACGTCGTCAAGGCCGTCACCGGTGAGGAGATCACCCAGAACGGCCTCGGCGGCGCCGACGTCCACGCGGAGACCTCCGGCGTCTGCCACTTCGCGTACGACGACGAGGAGACCTGCATCGCGGAGGTGCGCTACCTCCTGTCGCTGCTGCCGCAGAACAACCGTGAGAACCCGCCGCGCGTCGAGTCCACCGACCCGGCCGACCGGCGCGGCGACACCCTGCTCGACCTGGTCCCGGCCGACGGGAACCGGCCGTACGACATGACCAAGGTCATCGAGGAGATCGTCGACGACGGCGAGTACCTGGAGGTCCACGAGCGCTGGGCGCGCAACATCATCTGCGCCCTGGCCCGCCTCGACGGTCAGGTGGTCGGCATCGTCGCCAACCAGCCGATGACCATCGCGGGCGTCCTGGACATCGAGGCCTCGGAAAAAGCTGCACGCTTTGTCCAGATGTGTGACGCTTTTAACATCCCGATCGTCACCTTCCTGGACGTCCCCGGATTCCTCCCGGGTGTCGACCAGGAGCACGGCGGGATCATCCGTCACGGAGCGAAGCTGCTCTACGCCTACTGCAACGCGACCGTGCCGCGCATCTCCCTCATCCTCCGCAAGGCGTACGGAGGTGCCTACATCGTCATGGACAGCCAGTCCATCGGCGCCGACCTCACCTACGCCTGGCCGACGAACGAGATCGCCGTGATGGGCGCCGAGGGTGCCGCCAACGTCATCTTCCGGCGCCAGATCGCCGAGGCCGAGGACCCCGAGGCCATGCGGGCCCGCATGGTCAAGGAGTACAAGTCCGAGCTGATGCACCCGTACTACGCGGCCGAGCGCGGCCTGGTCGACGACGTCATCGACCCCGCCGAGACCCGCGAGGTCCTCGTCCGCTCCCTGGCGATGCTCCAGTCGAAGCACGCGGACCTGCCGTCCCGTAAGCACGGCAACCCCCCGCAGTAACCCTGCGGACTCTCCGCGACACCCGCGCGGAAACCTCTCTCACGGAGACTGACACCCATGAACACTCCCGACATCCGCGTCGAGAAGGGCCACGCCGAGCCCGAGGAAGTCGCCGCCATCACGGCGATCCTGCTGGCCCGTGCCGCCGCCCGCCCCTCCGAGACCCCCCAGGCGCACCGCCGCCCCCGGGCCGGCTGGCGCCGCCTGGAGCGCGAGGGCGGCTTCCGCGCCCCGCACAGCTGGCACTAGCCGGCACAGCGCGCGAGAACGACGAGAAGGGCCCCCTCCAGCCGGAGGGGGCCCTTCTCGTGTACCGGTCCCCGGCGTCGTGTACCGGTCCGTGGCGCAAAACCGTTCGTCCCCCGAAGCCCTGTGCGCCTCTGTGGGGGACTTTGAGACAGCCCGGCAGGGAGAATCCTCCATGCCGGGCCGTACGACGGCACAGGTGCCGTGTGGGCCGTTGTGGGGTGCCGACGGCGTCGTACCGGTGTGTCAGGAGTGACGAGTGACCGGAAGTCGCCCATGGCCGGCCGCTGTGTCCGCTAGCGGAGGCGGGCCATCAGGGCGTGCTCCACCAGGGTGATCAGCGCCGACTTCGCGTCCGCGCGGTGGCGGGCGTCGGTGGTGATGATCGGGGTGTCCGGGCCGATCTGCAGGGCCTCGCGCACCTCGTCCGGGTTGTACGGCTGACTGCCGTCGAAGCCGTTGAGGGCGATCACGAAGGGGAGACCCGAGTTCTCGAAGTAGTCGACCGCGGGGAAGCAGTCGGCGAGACGGCGGGTGTCCACCAGAACGATCGCGCCGATCGCGCCGCGTACCAGGTCGTCCCACATGAACCAGAAGCGGTCCTGGCCCGGCGTACCGAAGAGGTACAGGATCAGGTCCTGGTCGAGGGTGATACGGCCGAAGTCCATGGCCACCGTGGTGGTGGTCTTGTCCCCGGTGTGGGTGAGGTCGTCGATGCCCGCGCTCGCGGACGTCATCACGGCCTCGGTACGCAGCGGGTTGATCTCCGAGACGGCCCCGACGAACGTGGTCTTGCCCACGCCGAAGCCACCCGCCACCACGATCTTCGCTGAGGTGGTGGAGCGGGAAGGACCGCCGCTAGAGCTTGCGAAGTCCACTGAGCACCCTTTCGAGCAGTGTCACGTCTGGCTGGCCGCCGGCGCTCTCGTCGCCGCCGGGCTGATGAATGGCGACCAGGCCCGCCTCCGCCAAGTCGGCGACGAGGATCCTGGCCACGCCGAGAGGGATGGTCAGGAGGGCCGAGATCTCGGCCACCGACTTGATCTCACGGCACAGATTGCAGATCCGCTGATGCTCGGGCAGCTGGCCCTGCATCTGGTGCGGCTGCGCAGTGGTGTGCACCAGCGCCTCGATGGCGAGCTGGTAGCGCGGGCGGGTCCGGCCGCCGGTCATGGCGTACGGACGCACCAGGGGGTTGTTCGACGCCCCGGCGGGTGCCGGCTCGGGGGTGCGGCGGTGCGGCTGCACGGGCTGGATGCGCGGGGCCGGCGGCTGGTCGTACGGCGACGGACCGGGGCCCTGCGGACCCTGGGGCGTGTACGGCCGCTGCTGGCTGGGTGTGGAGGGGAAGTTGTAACGGTTCGGGTTCTGGGAACCGTCGTTCGGGCCCTGGGCAGGGCCGTACGACCAGTTGCCTGAATGGGAACCGCCTGGGGGTGTTGCCACTTTCTCTCCTCCTCCGACTGCGCCGGGCACCCATCACTGTGGAGCCGCGTCCCGAAACCCTACGGCCTCGGGACGCCAAAACGCACCGTCCGACTGTTAGTTGAGAAGGCTCCCTTGGAGCTCCGCACGAAGATCGGGGGTCAGGACCGAACCGGCACGGTCCACCAGAAGTGCCATCTCGTACCCGATGAGGCCGATGTCCGCCTCCGGATGTGCGAGAACCGCGAGCGAGGAACCGTCCGATACGGACATGAGGAACAGGAATCCCCGCTCCATCTCCACAACGGTCTGGTTCACGGCGCCACCCTCGAAGATCCGGGAGGCGCCCGCCGTCAGTGACGTCAGACCGGAGGCGACGGCCGCGAGCTGGTCGGCACGGTCGCGGGGGAAGCCGTCGGACATCGCCAGAAGGAGTCCGTCGGCGGAGACCACCACCGTGTGGGACACCCCCGGGGTGTTGTCCACGAAGTTGGTGATCAACCAGTTCAGGTTCTGTGCCGCCTGGCTCATCGGGCTCACACTAACGCTCCTGGTTGTAGGTGCTGTCAGGACCGAAGCCCTGGCCGTTCGTTTCACTGCTTGCGTTGCGCCCGCGCTGGACACCCCGACGCAGGTTGCTCAACCTGCCTCGGACGTCCTCCGGGGCGCGGGAGACCTGGGGGCCTCCCTGGGGGGTGCTCTCGGCGGCGCCCTCGACCAGGTTGGCCTTGGGCACCCGTCGCGGCAGACCGGACGAGGTGACCCCGCCTGCCTTGGGCTTCCGGAGCTGCGAGGCCTGCTGCCAGCGCGCGTCGTTGGCCGAACGCCAGCTGTCGTCGCCGTTGGTGCCGTTGCTGTCCGGAGTGGGGGCCGGTGCTTCCTGGTGCACGGGCCGCGCGGCGCCGGCTGAACCGTTCGCCGCGGTGGATCCGCGGCGGGGAAGCCCGGCGTCGGTCAGCGCGTGGACGGCGGAGGGGGCCGGTCCCGGACGGTCGAAGCCTACGTGGTCCCGCTCACCCGCGTCAGCGGTCTGCGTGGACTCCGCTTCCGGAGCGTACTGGTCCGCGTAGCCGTTCTGGTAACCGGACTGCTGGGGCCAGTCGTCCTGGTAGGGCTTCTCCTCGTATGCCGGGAAGCCCTCGCCGACGGGCGTGTGCGCGGGGGCGCGCTCGTCCTGGGCGGGCTCCGCATACGCCGGGTCGGGGTAGCCGCCGCTCGCCGGGAAGGCGCCGTTCTGCGGCGGGGCGCCGGGGGACGAGAAGGACTCGCCCTGCGGCAGACCGCTGTTCGGCGCGAAGTACTGGTCGTCGTACGACCCGCTCTGCCGCTCGTCGTACGGCGCCTGCTGGGGCTCCTCGTACGATGTGCGCCCGCCCTGGCCGTTCTGGGTGTGCCGGCCGTTCTGGCTGTCGAACGCCGACGGCTGTTCGGCGAACGGCGTCCGGCCGGCGTCGTAGCCGGGGGGAGAGGCATCGAAGCCGTTGCCGTACGACGGCTGCTGCGCGGCGGGCTCGAAGCCCTCGGGGAACGCGGGGATCTCCTGCGTCTGCTGCGGCTGTCCGCCCTGTGACTCCAGGGCGGCCTTGCGCTCCTCGCGCATCAGCGAGCGGCCGACGGGGTCCAGGTCGCGGAGGTCGTCGGGGACCTCGTAGCGGCTGTCGTCGAAGCCGAGTTCGGCGGCCGTGCGCATCGGCAGGCCGTTGTTGAAGTCCTCGCCCGGGAGCTGCTGGAGCTGCTGCTGCTCCGGGATGATCTGCGAGACCGTGAAGTCGTCGCGCTCCGGCTGGTGTTCGCCGCCGCCACCGTGGGTGATGGCGTCCGGGAGCATGACCAGCGAGGTGGTGCCGGCCTGCTCGCCCGAGGGGCGCAGCTGGACGCGGATGCCGTGCCGGTCGGACAGCCGGCCGACCACGAAGAGGCCCATGCGCTGGGAGATCGCGGCGTCCACGGTCGGCGGGTTGGCCAGCTTGTGGTTGATGTCCGCGAAGTCCTCGGCGGTGAGGCCGATGCCCTTGTCGTGGATCTCGATCATGACCCGGCCGTCGGGAAGACGGGTGGCCGTGACCCGGACCTTGGTCTGCGGGGAGGAGAACGTCGTCGCGTTCTCCAGCAGCTCGGCGAGCAGGTGCACGAGGTCGGTCACGGCGCGGCCGTGGATCTCGGCCTCCGGGACACCGGACAGCTCGATGCGCTCGTACTGCTCCACCTCGGAGGAGGCGGCGCGCAGCACGTCGACCAGCGGGACCGGCTGGTCCCAGCGGCGGCCGGGCTCCTCGCCGGCGAGGACCAGGAGGTTCTCGCCGTTGCGGCGCATACGGGTCGCGAGATGGTCCAGCCGGAAGAGGTTCTCCAGCTGGTCCGGGTCGGCCTCGTTGTTCTCCAGGTCGGTGATCAGGGTCAGCTGGCCCTCGATCAGGGACTGGTTGCGGCGCGAGAGGTTGGTGAAGATCGCGTTGATGTTGCCCCGGAGCAGAGCCTGCTCGGCGGCCAGTCGGACCGCCTCGCGGTGGACCTGGTCGAAGGCGCGGGCGACCTCGCCGATCTCGTCCCTGGTGTTGATGGGGATCGGCTGGACCCGGGTGTCGACCCGGCCGGGGTCGGTGCGCGAGAGCTGGTCGACCAGCATCGGCAGCCGCTGCTCGGCGATGCCGAAGGCGGCGTTGCGCAGCTGGCGCATGGACGTGCTCATCTGGCGCGCCATGAGGGAGGCGATGATGAACGCCGCCAGCAGGGCGATGATGACGATCGCGCCGTTGACGATGGCGTCGCGCTGGGCGTCGGAGGCGATCTTGCCCGCCTCACTGACCGCGCGGTCGATGAGCTCGTTCTCGACCTGGCTGTAACCCTGGAACTTCAGCGTCGAGGCCGCCATCCACGACTCGGCGGTGATGCCCTGTGCGGCAAGCTGTGCCGGTGACTGGCCGCTGCCGATCGCCTGGATCATCGCGGTCATCGTGGGCGGCGCGACGAACTCCTGGCCCGCGGCCTCCGCCTTGGCCTTCGCGGCGGCGGCCTGCTTCTGACCCTCTTCGGTCTTCTCCTTGAAGACCTCGGTGAGCCGCGCGGCGTCCTGGACGGTGCCGCCGGAGACGTACTCCTGCAGGGCGATGCCCTCCAGGTAGGCGTACGAGGTGAACGCGGTGACCTGCTGGGTGAAGACCTTCTTGTCGGGGCTGGGCCGGACCAGAAGGTGCATGCCGATCGCGCGCTGCAGGGACTCGGCCCCCTTGCCGAGGGAGACCGCGTACACCGTGCGGCCGTAGGCCGTGATGTTGCCGGTGCCGAGGCCGAGCTCGTTGGAGAACTCCACCAGCAGGTGCTCGACCGTGACGTAGCCCTCTTCGGTCTTCACCGGGTCCATCGCCTTCGAGAAGGCGGCCGCGCGGATCTTCGTCAGGGCCGGCTCGGCCTCTTCGACCAACTTCAGGCGGCGCTTGAGGCCTTCCGTGTCCGGCATCCCGACGACCTCGTCGTGGAACGCGGTGGCCTTCGCGTCGGTGGTGGCGCGGGCGGCCTTGACGATCTTGTCGTTCGGCTTGTTCTGCAGCAGCGGCTGGGCGGTGACGTCCCGCTCGTCGAGGAGCGCCTCGGCGTACTGGCTGGCGGCGGCCACGATCTTCGCGACCTTCTCCGCGTCGCGGGCCTCCTGCCAGGTGTCGATCGAGCCCTTCACCTGGAAGCCGCCCATGATGAGGCCGACCAGCACGGGTATGAGCAGGATCGCGTTCAGCCTGGTAGGCACCCGCCAGTTGCGTGGGGACAGCCGTCCCCCGCTCTTGGCCGGTGGGGCCGCCTGCTCCGAGCCGGGTACAGGGGCGGTCGCCGCTCCGCGCGGCGGCGGGGTGAAGTTGCCCCGGGCCGCCGGCTCGGGACTTTTCTTGCTTCGCCTCACTCGACCAACAACCTCTCGGCGGTCGGCACCTTCGTCGTGCCGCAGTGTCTCAGAGCCCGGTCAGCCATCGACCATCAGTACGTCATTGACTATTGGGCAGTTCAGGCATTCCAGCATGTCGACCTGCGCTCTTCCAAACATGGAGTAGTACGGGTTCGATGTGATGTAAGCCCCACATAAAACGGTCAAAAAGAACGAGCCCCGTCAAAAGACGGGGCTTTCGTGCGCGCAGCGAGACCAAATGACCGCGACGCGTTGCGGTACCACCCGATTCCTCTGCCGAAACGTTATGAACACCGGAGCCAGCCGTGTCAAAGGCCACAGCCGGCTCCGGAGCGTCTACGACAACTGCCGTATGGCACTACGTTCTTGAAAGTTACCGCAGCCGCGCCATGAGTGCGTGCTCGACCAGGGTGATCAGCGCGCTCTTGGCATCCGAGCGGTGCCGGGCGTCGGTCGTGATGATCGGGGTGTCCGGCCCGATCTGCAGCGCCTCGCGCACCTCTTCGGGCTGGTAGGGCTGCTGGCCGTCGAAGCCGTTGAGGGCCACGACGAACGGCAGACCGCTGTTCTCGAAGTAGTCGACCGCGGGGAAGCAGTCGGCGAGACGGCGGGTGTCCACCAGAACCACCGCGCCGATGGCACCGCGTACCAGGTCGTCCCACATGAACCAGAAGCGGTCCTGGCCCGGCGTACCGAAGAGGTACAGGATCAGGTCCTGGTCGAGGGTGATACGGCCGAAGTCCATGGCCACCGTGGTGGTGGTCTTGTCCCCGGTGTGGGTGAGGTCGTCGATGCCCGCGCTCGCGGACGTCATCACGGCCTCCGTACGCAGCGGGTTGATCTCGGAGACCGCTCCCACGAACGTGGTCTTGCCCACGCCGAAGCCGCCCGCCACCACGATCTTCGCCGAGGTGGTGGCCCGGCCACCGTCAGAGCTTGCGAAGTCCACTGAGCACCCTTTCGAGCAGCGTCACGTCCGGAGCGCCACCGTTGTTCTCGTCGCCGCCCGGCTGGTGAATGGCCACCAGACCGGCCTCGGCGAGGTCCGCCACCAGGATCCGGGCCACACCGAGCGGCATGGCCAGCAGCGCCGACACCTCGGCGACCGACTTCACCTCGCGGCACAGATGACAGATGCGCTGGTGCTCGGGAAGCAGCCCCATGAGCGCTGCCGGGTCGGCCGTGGTGCTGATCAGTGCCTCGATGGCGAGCTGATAGCGCGGCCGGGTCCGGCCACCGGTCATCGCGTACGGACGCACCAGCGGCTGGTCGCCCTCATCGCCGTACGGCTCCGCGTACGGATCATGATGGGCGGTGGGCGGGGTCATGGATCCTCCGGGCGGGACAGCATTCTCGGTCAGTCGTGCCGTCCGTCGAGGCCGGTGGGGGGAATTGTGTCGGCCGGACGGTGATTTCGTGAGGTGGGTGGTACTGGGGCGGGTCAGTGGAGCAGACTGCCCTGTAGCTCGGCACGCAGGTCGGGCGTGAGCACCGCGCCCGCGCGATCGACGAGCAGCGCCATCTCGTAGCCGACGAGGCCGATGTCGCACTCGGGGTGCGCCAGTACGGCGAGGGAAGAGCCGTCCGAGACGGACATGAGGAAGAGGAACCCTCTTTCCATCTCGACGACCGTCTGGGCAACGCTGCCGCCCTCGAAGATCCGGGAGGCACCGGCCGTGAGCGAGGTGAGCCCCGACGCGACCGCCGCCAGCTGGTCGGCACGGTCGCGCGGGAAGCCCTCGGACATCGCGAGCAGAAGCCCGTCGGCGGACACGACGACGGTGTGGGACACCCCAGGGGTGTTGTCCACGAAGTTGGTGATCAACCAGTTCAGGTTCTGTGCAGCCTGGCTCATCTGGCTCAACTAACGCTCCTGCGGGTGAGTGGGGCTCGGGAAACTGCCGGTCTGACCGGTGCCGGCCTGACGACCCTGCGCGATGCCCCGACGGAGATTGGTCAGCCGTCCGCGTACGTCGTCAGGCGCACGCGAGACCTGCGGACCGGCTTGGTGCTGTTGCTGCTGTGCCGTGCCCGGGACGAGGTTCGCCCGGGGCACCCGGCGCGGCAGACCGGAGGTGGTGACGCCGCCCGCGGCCGGCTGCCGGACGCGTTCGGCCTGCCGGACGAGGTCGTCGTTCGGCGAGGTGCGCCAGGAAGAGCCGATGGCGCCGGTGGCATTGCCCGCCGCGGGACGCCGCGGAGCAGCCGGAGCCTGCGGCTGCTGCTGCGGAGCCGGCGGTACGGGGGCTTGGCCGTCCGACTGCGGACCGTGGAACCAGTTGGTCTCCAGCGTGTCGTACAGCGGGGTGCGTCCGTCGCCCGGACCCGCCGGCGGCAGTGCCTCCGGGTCGGGACGGTGAGCGGGACGCGGCGGAACCGGCGGCTGCGGCAGGCCGTAGCCGCCGGTTCCGTTGTTCTGGGGACGTTCGAACTGGCCCGTGGACGACGGGTCCTGGCGGCCGGGCAGCGCGTGCTGACCGGTCGAGGAGTTGTCGAAGCCGGGCACCGGGAACTGTCCGGTGGAGCCGTTGTCGTAGGCCTGCGGGGCGAACTGGTTCGGGTTCGCCGGGGCGCTCCGCCCGTTCTGCCCCTGCTGTCCGTTCGGCGAGCTCGGCGCGCTGGGGGCGCCGAACACGTCGGAGCGGGTGAAGCCGTTGGAGCCGGGACGCTGGAACTGGCCGCTGTCCTGACGGTCGCCGACGGCCGGGAACTGGCTCGTGCTCTGCGGGTCGTTCGCGCCGGGACGGCCGAAGTCGGCGGGACGTCCGAAGTCGGCGGGACCGGCCGGGCCCTGACGCTCCTCGAACCGGGGGATCGCGGGCATCTCGCCGGTGGCTCCTGGACCCCTGTGGTCCTCGAAGCGCGGCATGCGCGAGGTCTGCGCGACGTCCGGCTCCTCGTGGCCGCGCGGAGCGTCCAGCGGGGTGCGCGGCACCGGCGGCTGGGCGTTCTCGTCGCCCCAGCTGGTGACCCGGGGCTGCGGGTTGCCACCGGGCAGCTCCGCGCGCGGACCACCGCGCGGCGGGAGCTGCGGCTGGCGGCCACGCTGCTCGTTGCCGTTGTTGTTCTTGCGCTGCGGCGGACGTCCGCCACCGCCGAAGAAGTCCTGGTCCTGGCCGCCCGCACCCGCGGCCTGCAGACCCTGCGGGGCACCCGGTGCCTGGCCGCCGAAGCCGGCGCCCGCACCGGCCGGGGTCGGACGGTCCTGCTGCGGCGGTACGGGGGGCTGCGGTCCGCGCGGCGGCTGGCCACCGGGGCGGCCACCGCCGTCCCGGCCGGGCAGCGCTGCCCGGGGACCCTGACCGGCGGCGAGCCGGCCGCCGCTCGCGGGAGCCGTACCGAGGGCACCGCCCTGCTGGCCGCCCTGGCGACGCGCGGCGGCGGCACCGGCTGCTGCCTGCGCGGCGGCCGGACCGCCCGCGATACCGCCCTGACCGGGCTTGGGCTGGGGCTTCTTGCCGCCCTGGGCGACGTCCACGGGCAGCATGACCAGCGCGGTCGTACCACCGGAGTCGGAGGGGCGGAGCTGGATGCGGATGCCGTGCCGCTGCGACAGACGACCGACCACGAAGAGGCCCATGCGCCGGGAGACCGACACGTCCACGGTGGGCGGCGAGGCGAGCCGCTCGTTGATCGCGGCGAGGTCCTCGGGGGAGAGGCCGATGCCGGTGTCGTGGATCTCGATCAGGACGCGGCCGTCGGGCAGCGCGTGACCGGTGACCTTGACCTTGGTCTGCGGCGAGGAGAACGAGGTGGCGTTCTCGAGCAGCTCGGCGAGGAGGTGCACGAGGTCGTTGACGACCCGGCCGGCCACTTCGGTGGTCGGCACGGAGGCCAGCTCGATGCGCTCGTACTGCTCCACCTCGGACGCGGCGGCGCGCAGCACGTCGACCAGCGGGACCGGACGGGTCCAGCGACGGCCGGGCTCCTCACCGGCGAGGACGAGGAGGTTCTCGCCGTTACGGCGCATGCGGGTCGCGAGGTGGTCGAGCTTGAAGAGCGAGGACAGCTGGTCCGGGTCGGCCTCGCGGGACTCCAGTTCGGAGATGAGCGAGAGCTGACGCTGGATGAGGCCCTGGGAGCGGCGCGAGAGGTTGGTGAACATCGCGTTGACGTTGCCCCGCAGCAGGGCCTGCTCGGCAGCGAGCCGGACCGCCTCGCGGTGGACGTCGTCGAAGGCCGCGGCCACCTGGCCGATCTCGTCCCGGGAGTGCACACCGACCGACTCCACGGACGTGTCGACGTCCTGCGGGTCGGACTCGGACAGCTGCTTGACCAGCTCGGGCAGGCGGTCCTGGGCGACCTTGGTGGCGGTCTCCTGGAGGCGGCGCAGCGAGCGGATCATGGACCGGGCGACGACGAAGGCGCCGACCAGCGAGACACCGAGCACGAGCAGGATGAGCGCACCGGAGATGAACGCCTCGCGCTCCGACTCGGCGCGCAGCTCACGCGCCTTCTGCTCCATGTCCTCGAGCAGCGTGTGCTCGATGTTGTTCATCTGCTGGATCTTGGTCTTGCTGTCGTCGAACCAGTCCTGGTACGACCGCCGGTCCTGCGAGGTGAAACCACTGGCGGAGCTGAGCGCGCGGGAGGCGTAGGTGTCCGTCTCCTCGATGACCGCGTTGCCCTGCTCGATGGGCGCCAGCAGTTCCTCGGCGTTCTGGTCGCCGTAGATACCGCGGAAGCTGCCGAGCTCGGACTCCTCGTTCTCCAGCGCGGCCTCGGCGTACTGCCGGTCGTTCTCGGAGAGCTTGCCGTCGGTCTTGTTGGTCGCGGGCAGCGCGGCGGAGATCATGGCGCGCTGGACGGAGGCCCACTCCTTGGCGGAGGAGAACGCGGCCAGCGCGCGGGTGCGCTGGATCATCTCCGGGTTGCTGGTGGCCTGCGCCATGTCCTCGGAGAGGTCGAGGAGGCTGGTGATCAGCCGGTGGTAGGCGTCGACCGTCCGGGAGGAGTTGGTCTCCGCTTCCGCGTAAGCGTCCGAGCGGACCTTCTGGAGGTTGGTCAGGTCGCCGAGCAGACCGATGAGGGTCTCGCGGACGCCCTGGAGCTGGCCGTCGCTGGCCGCGTCGTTGATCTCCTCGGAGGCGTCCTGGAAGGCGGACAGCGCGCGGTCCGTCTTGTCGCGGTAGCCCTTGATCGCGGGGTCGGTGGCCTTCGCGCCGTGCGCCAGCGGGCCGGCCGAGCGGTCGCGCTCCTCCTGGAGGGCGACGGAGAGCTCGGTGGCCTGCTTGGTCATGTCCGTCAGCAGCTTCATGTTGTCGAGCTGCTGGATGTCGTCCATGGACTGGTTGATGCGCAGCCCGCCCAGGGTGGTGGCCGCGACCACCGGCAGGGTCAGCAGCGCCACCAGACGCGTGGAGATCCGCCAGTTGCGCAGCGCCACCCGGGAACCGGGGCCGCTGGGACCGGTCGGCGACTTGACCGTCGGAGTCGGGGGAGTGGGGCTCGGCGACGCGGACGCGCCGGGGCGCCCGGGGCGCTCACCGCCGTCGCCGGACGCTGCCGGGCCCGGGTTCTGGGCGTGCTGGGGCGAGGAGCCGACTGCCATCGGGCCAGTCCCGCCGTGCGGCTCCGGCTCGGCCGAAGCGCTGCCATCCCTCTTGAAACGTCCCTGCACTAGCGTCGCAACCTCTGGACCAGGCGCCCCTCCGGGTGAACGGAAGGACGGTGTCGGCGTGTTGAAGGGCGCCCTGAATTGCGCCCCTCGGGTGGTCGTGAGTGACCCGGCGCTGGCTCCCCCTTCCCGCCGCCACTGGCGCTTGTGCGCCCCCAGTGCGCCGGCATCGATCCTGCGGCGGTCCGAGAGATTCCAGCACAGTGCAGGATCTCCAACAAGGTGTGTTGGCCGGGCTGTGACATGAGTGACAGTACGTGAGGGTCACGTTACGAGACGTGGAAAGAGATCCCACATAAAGCGGGCATAAGGGTGTGAAGCCTTGAGGGGTGACTCGTGTCCCAGTCGCCATGATCGGGAGCGGAATAAACCCTTCAGTGGGTCAATGTCCGTTTCCTTGCGGCCGAATGCCGGTCGGAATTGACCGCTTTGACCGTGGATTCGTGAGCAAACTCACACAGTGATCATGAGGCCTTCACGCGTTCTCCGGGAATCCCATGTTTAGCCTGACGCTTTACGCGGACGGCACATCCGACAACCCGCGCCAGCGGCGCCTACACGACAGGGTTCAGTACAACAGTGAATACGACGAAGACGGCGCCGATGTTCCACAAGATCGCCAACCCGCGGCGCACGACCCTGGCGCACCTCACGGACGCCGAGGAACTGCGGCTCCCGGAGCAGCCCGAGCACTCGGTCGACCTCCCGTCCCAGACCGCCAACCCCAAGCGCACCATCCTCATGGAGATCCCGGTCACGGCCTCCGCCGCGCAGTAGTTCCGACGTTCTCGATCCGAAGTACGCGCACCGGCCGCCGAATGCTCAGGGCGGTCACCCACGGATGTCAAGGGCGTCCCCAGCCGGGGACGCCCTTCCGCGTTAGCCTGGGGCCCCACACTCCAGCCAGCTCAAGGGGCCAACCAACCCGTGCGCATCGCCAGGTTCTCCATCGACGGCAACGTCGCCTTCGGCGCGGTCGAGGGCGACAAGCCGGACGAGCTCGTCCTCGACATCATCAAGGGCATCCCGTTCGCGGACTTCGAGCTCTCCGGCACGAAGGTCCCGCTGAGCAAGGTCAGGCTGCTGCCGCCGGTGCTCCCGAACAAGGTCGTCGCCTTCGGCCGCAACTACGCCGAGCACGCGCGCGAACTGGGCAACGAGGTACCGGACGCCCCGTTCGCCTTCTTCAAGCCGTCCACCTCCGTGATCGGCTCCGGCGACGCCATCCAGTACCCGTCCTTCTCCGAGGAACTGCACCACGAGGCCGAGCTCGCGGTCGTCATCGGCCGCATGTGCCGCGAGGTCCCGCGCGAGCGCGTGGCGGACGTGATCCTCGGCTACACCTGCGCGAACGACGTCACCGCACGCGACGTGCAGCGGCGCGAGAAGCAGTGGGCGCGGGCCAAGGGCTTCGACACCTCCTGCCCGCTGGGCCCCTGGGTGGAGACGGACCTGGACCTCAAGACCGCGTCCGACCTGACGATCCAGCTCACGGTCAACGGCGAACAGCGCCAGCTGGGCCGCACCACCGAGATGATCCACTCCATCGAGGATCTGATCGTCAACATCACCGAGGCCATGACGCTGCTCCCCGGCGACGTGATCCTCACGGGCACCCCCGCAGGGGTCGGCCCCCTGGCTGTCGGCGACGAGGTCGCCGTCACCATCGAAGGCATCGGCACTCTCACCAACAAGGTTGTCAAGCGTGGCTAGCGCACCCGTCCGCGTACGTTTCTGCCCCTCGCCCACCGGTAACCCCCATGTGGGCCTGGTCCGCACCGCCCTGTTCAACTGGGCCTTCGCCAAGCACCACCAGGGCACGCTGGTCTTCCGCATCGAGGACACCGACGCGGCCCGCGACTCCGAGGAGTCCTACCAGCAGCTGCTCGACTCGCTGCGCTGGCTGGGCTTCGACTGGGACGAGGGCCCCGAGATCGGCGGCCCGCACGCGCCGTACCGCCAGTCGCAGCGCATGGACATCTACCAGGACGTGGCCGACAAGCTCCTCGCCGCCGGCCACGCGTACCGCTGCTACTGCTCCCAGGAGGAGCTGGACAGCCGCCGCGAGGCCGCCCGCGCGGCCGGCAGGCCGTCCGGCTACGACGGCCACTGCCGCGACCTCACCGAGGCGCAGGTGGCGCAGTACGAGGCCCAGGGCCGCACCCCGATCGTCCGCTTCCGGATGCCCGACGAGACGATCACCTTCACCGACCTGGTCCGCGGCGAGCTGACGTTCACCCCGGAGAACGTGCCCGACTACGGCATCGTCCGGGCGAACGGCGCCCCGCTCTACACGCTCGTCAACCCGGTCGACGACGCCCTGATGGAGATCACCCACATCCTGCGCGGCGAGGACCTCCTCTCCTCCACCCCCCGCCAGATCGCCCTGTACAAGGCGCTGATCGAACTCGGCATCGCGAAGTCCGTGCCGTCCTTCGGCCATCTCCCCTACGTGATGGGCGAGGGCAACAAGAAGCTCTCCAAGCGCGACCCCGAGTCCTCGCTCAACCTCTACCGCGAGCGCGGCTTCCTCCCCGAGGGTCTGCTCAACTACCTGTCCCTGCTCGGCTGGTCCCTCTCCGCCGACCAGGACATCTTCACGCTGGACGAGATGATCGCGGCCTTCGACATCGCGGACGTCAACCCCAACCCGGCGCGCTTCGACCTGAAGAAGTGCGAGGCGATCAACGCCGACCACATCCGGCTGCTGGACGTGAAGGACTTCACCGAGCGCTGCGCCCCCTGGCTGAGGGCGCCGTTCGCCCCCTGGGCCGCGGAGGACTTCGACGAGGCGAAGTGGGAGGCGATCGCCCCGCACGCCCAGACCCGCCTCAAGGTCCTCTCCGAGATCACCGACAACGTCGACTTCCTCTTCCTGCCGCAGCCCGTCGTCGACGAGGCGTCGTGGACGAAGGCGATGAAGGAGGGCTCGGACGCGTTGCTCCGCACGGCCCGCGAGAAGCTGGAGTCGGCCGACTGGACCTCCCCGGAGTCCCTGAAGGAGGCCGTCCTGGCCGCCGGCGAGGCCCACGGCCTCAAGCTCGGCAAGGCCCAGGCCCCGGTCCGGGTCGCGGTCACCGGCCGCACGGTGGGCCTCCCCCTCTTCGAGTCCCTGGAAGTCCTGGGCAAGGAGAAGACCCTGGCACGCATCGACGCGGCGCTGGCGCGGCTGTAGGACGCAGGGGAGGGGCGGCACCCGTCGGTCCGGGTGCCGCTCCTCGGCGTTCGGTTCTCGGTGCACCGGTCTGAGATACCGTCGGAGACATGAGCATTCGCGCCGTGGTCTGGGACGTTGACGACACTCTCTTCGACTACACGACCGCCGACCGCGAGGGGATGCGCGCGCATCTCGTGGCCGAGGGCCTGATGGCCGGGTACGGCACCGCCGAGCAGGCACTCGACCGGTGGCGGGAGGTCACCGACCAGCAGTGGGCGCGGTTCGCGGCCGGCGAGGTGGGCTTCGAGGAGCAGCGGCGGGACCGGGTACGGGTGTTCCTCGGCGCGGAGATGACGGACGACGAGGCCGAGGACTGGTTCCGGCGCTACCGCGCGCACTACGAGGCCGCCTGGGCGCTGTTCCCGGACGTCCTGCCGGTGCTCGACGCCCTCGCCGGCAGCCACCGGCACGGGGTGCTGTCCAACTCCAGCCTCCATGTCCAGGACCACAAGCTGCGCGTCCTCGGTGTCCACGACCGCTTCGAGAGCATCCTGTGCGCCGCCGAGCTCGGCGTCTCCAAGCCGGAGGCCGCCGCCTTCCTCGCGGCCTGCGAGGCGCTGTCGCTGCCGCCGCACGAGGTGGCGTACGTCGGCGACCACCCGGAGATCGACGGCCGCGGTGCCGCCGACGCCGGACTGCTGTCCGTGTGGATCGATCGGTACGGCGGTACGGCGGCCGTGGAGCTCCCGACCGGGCGGCACCGGATCGCCACGCTCGCCGAACTCCCCGCGATCCTCCGCGCGGATACCCGTTTTGGAGCCCCGTCCACCTTCGGGTAATGTTCTTCCTGCGCCGAGGGGAGCGGGCCGGAAGGCCGGAAACCCAGGGCGCGAAACTAGGACAAGATCCCCTGCGGGGCTTGCGTTCCA
Organism: Streptomyces vulcanius; assembly: GCF_042653945.1. Taxonomy (NCBI): domain Bacteria; kingdom Bacillati; phylum Actinomycetota; class Actinomycetes; order Kitasatosporales; family Streptomycetaceae; genus Streptomyces; species Streptomyces vulcanius. The sequence continues at coordinate 185,553 of NZ_JBHSFK010000013.1, forward strand.
GTGGCCTATGGTGTAATTGGCAGCACGACTGATTCTGGTTCAGTTAGTCTTGGTTCGAGTCCAGGTAGGCCAGCTCGCAGAGCTCATCTGCATCGCCCCCGTTGTGTAGCGGCCTAGCACGCTGCCCTCTCAAGGCAGTAGCGCCGGTTCGAATCCGGTCGGGGGTACTGGTTCCGATCATCTCGGAACTGCTAGGGCCCCCGTTGTGTAGCGGCCTAGCACGCCGCCCTCTCAAGGCGGTAGCGCCGGTTCGAATCCGGTCGGGGGTACTGACTGGTCTAAACCACTTTGGTCTATGGTGTAATTGGCAGCACGACTGATTCTGGTTCAGTTAGTCTTGGTTCGAGTCCAGGTAGACCAGCTCGGACCTGCGGAAACGCAGAGTCCACGCCCCCGTTGTGTAGCGGCCTAGCACGCCGCCCTCTCAAGGCGGTAGCGCCGGTTCGAATCCGGTCGGGGGTACGTCATCGCAAGGCCCCCCGCTTCGGCGGGGGGCCTTGCGCGTACCCGGGCTCACTCGAAGCCGTACCGCCGCGCCGACTCCTCCTCCTGCGCCAGCCGGTGCAGCGCCCGCAGAATCGGCTCGACCAGGACCGCCCCCAGTACAGCGGTCTCGACGCGCTCCGCCTCCGACTCCCGCGTCTCCACGAAGTCCAGGTCGAGGACGGCCGCCCGGTGCATCAACCGGGCGTAGGACACGAGCAGTTCGGCGTCCCAGTCGTAGCCCACGCGGCGCAGCGCGGCCACTGCCACCACCAGTGAGCGGTAGGCGGGCGAGATGGTGGTCAACATGCGGGCGTTCGCCCAGCCCAGGGTGTGCAGCAGTTCGTCCGCCTCGGTCTGCGCGGCCCCCATGTGCTCGTCCTCCGCGTCCGGCTCCGGGACCTGCGGCAGCGCCCACAGGGCCGCGCCGAGACGGACCGTACGGCCGAGCGAGTCGTCGTCGACATGCCCGAGCACCTCCCTGACCGTCGCCACCGGGATCCGGCCCACCTGGATCATCGCCCGCACCAGCCGCAGCCGGCGCAGATGCTCCTCGTCGTACTCGGCGGTGGTCATGTTGACCTGGCGGCCCGGCGGCAACAGGCCCTCGCGCAGGTAGTACTTGATCGTCGCGGTGGCCACCCCGCTGCGTTTGCTCAACTCGGCCAGTCGCATACCTTGCGCCCCTTCTTGGGTAGTGTCACTATCCAAGCATGTCTGAAGCCACCCGTACCACCGCAGACGCCCACGGTGACGTGGTCGTTCTGCTCATCGGCATGCGAGTCAACCACTTCTGGGCCGTACACCAGTGGCTGCCGGTCATGCTGGCGATGTTCCGCATGCTGGCCGAACTGAAGAAGGATCCGGGCCGCGGGCTGCTCTCCCGCGTACTGCTGACGGCCTCCCCGCGGACGTACTACGTCGTCCAGTACTGGGAGTCCAAGGAGAAGCTGTACACGTACGCGGGTGCGCCCGACGCGTTCCACCACCGCGCCTGGGCGAGGATCAACCGCCTGGAGAAGGGCGGGAAGGCGCGCGGGCACGTGGGTCTCTGGCATGAGGCGTACATCGTGCCGGAGGGGTCCTATGAGGCGGTCTACGCCGACATGCCGGCGTTCGGACTCGCCGCGGCGCACGGGCAGGTGCCGCTCGGGGAACGGGGGCGGTACGCGAAGGACCGGTACGCGTACCGGTCGGGGGAGGGGAGCTGAGTCCGAGAGGAACCGGGTCCGTGCGGGAAGGGGCCTGCCGCGGCGTTGGGGCCTGCCTTCTCCCGAGGGGCTCAGCCCGTCCGGCGCAGGGCTTCCGACAGGCGGGCTGCCGCGTCGATCACTGCCTGGGCGTGCATGCGGCCCGGGTGGCGGGTCAGGCGCTCGATGGGGCCCGAGACGGATACGGCGGCCACCACGCGGTTGGACGGGCCGCGCACCGGCGCGGAGACGGACGCGACGCCCGGCTCGCGCTCGCCGATCGACTGGGCCCAGCCCCGGCGCCGTACGCCCGACAGGGCCGTCGCCGTGAAGCGGGCGCCCTGGAGGCCGCGGTGCAGGCGCTCCGGCTCCTCCCAGGCCATGAGGATCTGTGCCGAGGAACCCGCCTTCATGGTGAGCGTGGAACCGACCGGGACCGTGTCCCGGAGACCGGACAGTCGCTCCGCCGCGGCGACGCAGATGCGCATGTCGCCCTGGCGGCGGTAGAGCTGAGCGCTCTCGCCCGTCACGTCACGGAGGTGGGTGAGCACCGGGCCGGCCGTCGCGAGGAGGCGGTCCTCACCGGCCGCCGCGGCCAGCTCGGCCAGCCGGGGGCCGAGAATGAAACGGCCCTGCATGTCACGTGCCACCATCCGGTGGTGTTCCAGGGCCACGGCCAGTCTGTGGGCCGTTGGTCGTGCGAGTCCGGTGGCCGCGACCAGCCCCGCGAGGGTGGCCGGACCGGACTCCAGGGCGCTCAGGACAAGGGCCGCCTTGTCCAGAACGCCCACGCCGCTACTGTTGTCCATGAAACGATATTCCCGTCTCACTCTGTGAAACGCAAGTTCATTTTTCCGTGAGACGCGCAACCCTTGGAAGCATGGCGGCCCGGAGACCAGCGGGCCTGGCGGCGGGTGCCCGGAAACGCCGAGAAGCAAGCCCGTGGGCGTCGCCTCCACAAGATCTCTAGTTGGGCCGGAGCGTCACTGCCGGCCGGAGGGAAAGCGATGGGTAGGACACTCGCGGAGAAGGTCTGGGACGACCACGTCGTCCGGCGCGCCGAGGGCGAGCCCGACCTTCTCTTCATCGATCTGCACCTTCTGCACGAGGTGACCAGCCCCCAGGCCTTCGACGGTCTGCGGCAGAACGGCCGCCCGGTGCGCCGGCTGGACCTCACCATCGCCACCGAGGACCACAACACCCCGACCCTCGACATCGACAAGCCGATCGCGGACCCGGTCTCCCGCGTCCAGCTGGAGACGCTGCGCAAGAACTGCGCCGAGTTCGGGGTGCGGCTGCACTCGCTCGGCGACGTCGAGCAGGGCGTCGTCCATGTGGTGGGTCCGCAGCTCGGACTGACCCAGCCGGGCACCACCGTCGTCTGCGGCGACTCGCACACCTCCACCCACGGCGCCTTCGGCGCGCTGGCGTTCGGCATCGGCACCTCCCAGGTCGAGCATGTGCTGGCCACCCAGACGCTGCCGCTGGCCCGCCCCAAGACCATGGCGATCACGGTCGACGGCGAACTGCCCGACGGCGTCACCGCCAAGGACCTGATCCTGGCGATCATCGCGAAGATCGGCACCGGTGGCGGCCAGGGCTACATCCTGGAGTACCGCGGCTCCGCCATCGAGAAGCTCTCGATGGAGGCCCGGATGACCATCTGCAACATGTCGATCGAGGCCGGCGCCCGCGCGGGCATGATCGCCCCCGACGAGACCACCTTCGCGTACCTCGAGGGCCGCGCCCACGCCCCCGAGGGCGCGGACTGGGACGCGGCGGTGGAGTACTGGAAGACCCTGCGGACGGACGAGGACGCGGTCTTCGACGCGGAGGTCGTCATCGACGCCGCCGCGCTCTCGCCGTTCGTCACGTGGGGCACCAACCCCGGCCAGGGCGCGCCGCTTTCGGCGTCCGTCCCCGACCCGGCTTCGTACGAAGACGCTTCGGAGCGTTTCGCCGCCGAAAAGGCCCTGGAATACATGGGGTTGGAGGCCGGGCAGCCGCTGCGCGCCATCAACGTGGACACCGTCTTCGTAGGTTCCTGCACCAACGGCCGTATCGAGGACCTGCGCGCCGCCGCCGCGATCGTCGAGGGCCGCAAAGTCGCCGACGGCGTACGGATGCTGGTCGTCCCCGGCTCCGCACGGGTCGGTCTGCAGGCCGTCTCCGAGGGTCTGGACGTCGTCTTCAAGGAGGCCGGCGCCGAATGGCGGCACGCGGGCTGCTCGATGTGTCTCGGCATGAACCCCGACCAGCTGGCCCCCGGTGAGCGCTCCGCCTCCACCTCGAACCGCAACTTCGAGGGCCGGCAGGGCAAGGGCGGCCGTACGCATCTGGTGTCTCCGCAGGTCGCGGCCGCCACGGCCGTCCTGGGACACCTCGCGTCCCCCGCCGACCTGTCCGCCGACACCCCCGCGCCCGCTGGAGTCTGATCAGTCATGGAAGCATTCACCACGCACACCGGCCGGGCCGTCCCGCTGCGCCGCTCCAACGTCGACACCGACCAGATCATCCCTGCTCACTGGCTCAAGAAGGTCACCAGGGACGGTTTCGAGGACGGGCTGTTCGAGGCCTGGCGCAAGGACGAGAAGTTCATCCTCAACCGCCCCGAGCGGCAGGGCGCGACCGTTCTGGTCGCCGGCCCCGACTTCGGCACCGGCTCCTCCCGTGAGCACGCCGTCTGGGCGCTGCAGAACTACGGCTTCAAGACCGTGATCTCCTCCCGGTTCGCCGATATCTTCCGCGGTAACTCGCTGAAGAACGGCCTGCTCACGGTGGTTCTGGAGCAGAAGATCGTGGACACGCTGCAGGAGCTCACCGAGCGGGACCCGCAGGCCGAGATCACCGTCGACCTCGAGGCCCGCGAGGTGCGCGCCGAGGGTGTCACGGCGTCCTTCGAGCTGGACGAGAACTCCCGCTGGCGGCTGCTGAACGGGCTGGACGACATCTCCATCACCCTCCAGAACGAGGCGGACATCTCCGCGTACGAGACCAAGCGGCCGTCGTACAAGCCGCGGACGCTCCCGGTCTGAGCCGGTGAGCCTGGGCAGCCCCCGGGCAAGTCGAGTTTCGGCCAGCCCAACACGCTCACGTACCCCCGATCGGACCGATCGGGGGTACTGGCGTTTCCGGGCCCGCGCGGCTCGGCGAAACCTTCCCCGTTCTTGCCAACTTCCCACGTTACGAAGGTGATTGCTGGGGTAGGCGCCCTGTGTGGACGTGACCTCCGTCGGTGCCGGGACGGCCGTTCGAGGCGCCAGTTGCCCCCTGGGCGGGCGACAACTCGCCCCAGATGGCACAATCTGTGCATGGAACACGACGGCCAACTCGAGCTCTATACGGCGGTCGCGAACCAGCTCAAGGAAGCGCACACAAGAGTGCGCGCACTGCAAGTCCCGGAGGGCGTACGGATGGCGCTGACCCGGAAGCTGCTGGTCATTACGGCCGCGGCCAAGCACGATCTCGCCGATGCGACAAGGCGTCTGGAGCGGTTCATGACGGACCTCGACGAGGGGCGAATGCCCGAAGAGGAGCGTTGATCGCCTCCGGAACAGCCGAGTTCGTTGCGGCACAAGGGTGATTAGCCCGTTTCGTGTTTGATTTGCGGTATATATCTGCCTAACGTGCGAAAAAGCTTGAACACTTTCGTTCTGGCGAGGTCTCCGAAGGGGAAGACGTGAACAAGGCGCAGCTCGTAGAAGCGATTGCCGACAAGCTGGGCGGCCGCCAGCAGGCCGCCGAGGCGGTCGACGCGGTCCTGGACGCCATCGTCCGTGCGACCGTCGCGGGGGACCGGGTCTCGGTCACCGGCTTCGGTTCGTTCGAGAAGGTCGACCGCCCGGCCCGTTACGCTCGCAACCCCCAGACGGGCGAGCGGGTTCGGGTCAAGAAGACGTCCGTGCCGCGCTTCCGCGCGGGCCAGGGCTTCAAGGACCTGGTGAGCGGCTCGAAGAAGCTGCCGCGCGGCGGCGAGGTCGCGGTCAAGAAGGCGCCCAAGGGCAGCCTGACCGGCGGTGCCTCGGCGACGGTCAAGAAGGCGGCGGCGAAGAAGGCCACCACCACCAGGGCGGCCGCCAAGAAGACCACGGCGACGGCGAAGAAGACCACGGCGAAGAAGACCACGGCCACCGCGAAGAAGACCACCGCGAAGAAGGCGACCGCCAAGACGTCGGCGGCCAAGAAGGCCACCACCGCCAAGACGGCCACCGCGAAGAAGACGGCCGCCAAGAAGGCCCCGGCGGCCAAGAAGGCGACGGCGACGACGGCCCCCGCCAAGAAGTCGACCGCGCGCAAGACCACCGCCAAGAAGGCCACCGCCCGCCAGGCGTAGGGGTCACCCCCTACGGCGGCAAGGGAACTCACGCGCCGGGCCGGACTCCCTCACGGAGCCCGGCCCGCGGCGTGTCCGGGGACAGCCGGGTCTCAGAAGGTGTGCAGGGTCACGAGGATGGCGCGGCGCGCGTCGCCGTCGCCCTCGGTCTCGATACGTACCCGCTGGCCCGGCCGCAGCAGTCGCAGCCCGCCCGCGTCGAACGCCGGCGCGTCGAAGGGCACCGGAGTGCCGTCGTCCAGCAGTACCTGCCCGCTGCGGGTGTCCGGGTCGTACGTGTACGCGGTCGCCTGCATGCCCGCAGCCTACTGCCCGATACCGAGCAGCCGCGCGGCCGCCGCGGCCGTACGGGGGCCGACTCCCAGCGCCAGCGCCGCGCGCAGGTCGTCACCGGTGTCCACGTCCTGCCGTACCGAATGCACCGCGGCGAGCCGGAGTTCCGCCGCGCCCGAGGCGCGATGGCGGGCTCGGGAATCCGTACCGAATGCGGGAAGCAATTCACGGTCGGCCGACACCGCCAGCAGCGTCGTGCCGATTCCCGCGGCGTCCGGGAGAAAAGCGCGCGGGAATTCCGACGCGGCGTCCAGGACCCTCGCCAATTCCGGCGGGCGCAGCGCCGGCAGATCGGCGTTCAGGGCCGCGAGCGGAGATTCGGGACGTGATCGCCGTACGGACGCCGCCCCGTGCGTGAGGGCGGCGTTGAGGCCGCTGCGGGGCTCGTCCGGGACGATCCGCGCGCCCAGGGCCGCGAGGACATGCCCGGCCAGCGGGTCGTCCGTGACGACCACCACGTCCCGTACGGCCGCGCAGGCCAGCGCCGCCGTCACCGTGTCCTCGGCGAAGGCGAGGGCCAGGCCCGGCCGCAGCCCGTCCGAGGCGGTGTCCGCGAGCCTGCTCTTGGCCAGCGCCAAGGGCTTCAGAGGTATGACCAAGGTCCACTGCACCGGCGTACCGTCCCTCTCTCGTCGCGGCCATTGTCACCCGGCCTCACCGCCGCTCGGGTGGGCGGGCGTACCGTGTTCTCGACAGACCGGCGGCCCGGGGCGACACTTGTCCGGCCCCAGGCACAGGGAAGCCGGGGAAGTCCTAGAGGAAGGTGTCCGCGTGCCCCGCCGCAGAATCGGCTTCTGGTACCGCTTCGCAGCGGTCCTCTGCAAACCCTGGCTGGTGGTTCTGGTCAAGCGGGACTGGCGCGGAATGGCGCACATTCCGGCCGACGGTGGATTCATCACCGCGGTGAACCACAATTCCCACGTCGACCCCTTCACCTACGGGCACTACCAGTACAACACCGGGCGAGTGCCGCGATTCCTCGCGAAGAGCGCGCTGTTCAAGAAGGGGTTCGTCGGGGCCGCGATGCGCGGCACCGGACAGATCCCCGTCTACCGCGAGTCCACGGACGCGCTGAGCGCGTTCCGCGCCGCGGTGGACGCCGTGGAGCGCGGTGAGTGCGTCGTGTTCTACCCCGAGGGCACCATCACCCGCGACCCCCACGGCTGGCCCATGACGGCCAAGACCGGTGCCGCGCGCGTCGCCCTGGAGACCAGGTGCCCGGTGATCCCCGTCGCCCAGTGGGGCGCCAACGAACTGCTGCCGCCATACAGCAAGAAGCTGAACGTCCTGCCGCGCAAGACCCACCACGTGCTCGCGGGCCCGCCCGTGGACCTGACGCGCTTCTACGGCCAGGACATGACCGCGGAGGTGCTGAAGGAGGCGACCGAGGTGATCATGGCCGAGGTGACCCGCCTGCTGGAGGAGATCCGCGGCGAGAAGGCGCCCGACACGCCCTACGACCCGCGCCGCGAGCGGATCGAGCAGCGGCGCCGGACCGAGGCGCAGCACAGCCATCACGAGGAGCACAGCGGTCGGCCCGAGGCGCGGGCCGCCCACGAGGGGGAGAGCAGCAAGTGAGCAAGCCCGTCAAGGCGGCCGTCTTCGGCACAGGATCCTGGGGTACCGCCTTCGGCACGGTCCTCGCCGACGCGGGCTGCGAGGTGACGCTCTGGGCGCGCCGCGCCGGTCTCGCCGACGCGGTCAACTCCACCCGGACCAACCCCGACTACCTCCCCGGCGTCGAACTCCCCGAGAACCTCCGCGCCACCGCCGACCCCGCCGAGGCCGCCCGCGACGCCGACTTCACGGTCCTCGCGATCCCCTCCCAGACGCTGCGGGCCAACCTCGCCGAGTGGACCCCGCTGCTCGCCAGGGACACCGTCCTGGTCTCGCTGATGAAGGGCGTCGAACTCGGTACGACCATGCGGATGACCGAGGTGATCGAGGACGTCGCCAAGGTCGGCCCGAGCCGGGTCGCCGTGGTCACCGGACCCAACCTGGCCCGTGAGATCGCCGCCCGGATGCCGGCCGCGGCCGTGGTCGCCTGCACCGACGAGGCCGTCGCGCAGCAACTCCAGACCGCCTGCCACACGCCGTACTTCCGCCCGTACACCAACACCGACGTGGTGGGCTGCGAACTCGGCGGCGCCGTGAAGAACGTCATCGGACTGGCCGTCGGCATCGCGGACGGCATGGGCCTCGGGGACAACGCCAAGGGCTCGCTCATCACGCGCGGGCTCGCCGAGACCACCCGGCTGGGTCTGGCGATGGGCGCCGACCCGCTGACCTTCGCCGGACTCGCGGGCCTGGGCGACCTGGTGGCGACCTGCTCCTCGCCGCTCTCCCGCAACCACACCTTCGGCACCAACCTCGGCCGGGGCATGACCCTGCAGGAGACCATCGCGGTCACCCGGCAGACCGCCGAGGGCGTCAAGTCCTGCGAGTCCGTGGCGGATCTGGCCCGCCGGCACGGCGTCGACATGCCCATCACCGAGACGGTCGTGGACATCGTCCACGAGGGCAAGCCGCCGGTGGTCGCGCTCAAGGAGCTGATGTCGCGCAGCGCGAAGCCCGAACGACGCTGAGCGACACTGAACGACACCGCGTGAAACCGGCGGTTTCCACGCTGTCTCGGGGCCCTACCACCGGGTACTCTCATGCCGATATGAGCACCGAGAACCTCCCCCAGAGCCCCGAGCAGCCGTCTCGCAAACCGCGTGTGGCCGTCGTGTCCGGCGGACGCAGCTCCGAACACGGGATCTCCGTGGTCACCGCCGGCGCCGTTCTGAAGGCCATCGACCGGACCAAGTACGAGGTCCTGCCGATCGGTATCACCCGGGACGGACGCTGGGCCCTCATCGCCGACGAACCCGACCGCATGGCGATCACCGACCGCCGTACGCCGGAGATCGAGGAACTCACCGACTCCCAGGAGGGCGGCGTGGTGCTCCCCGTCGACCCCGGGAACCGCGAAGTCGTCTACAGCGAGCCCGGATCGGTGCCCAAGGCGCTCGGCGAGGTCGACGTCGTCTTCCCCGTCCTGCACGGCCCCTACGGCGAGGACGGCACCCTGCAGGGTCTCCTGGAGCTCTCCGGTGTCCCGTATGTCGGTTCGGGTGTCCTCGCCTCGGCCGTCGGCCAGGACAAGGAGTACATGAAGCGGGTGTTCACCTCCTTCGGGCTCAAGGTCGGCCCGTACGTGGTGATCCGCCCGCGCGAGTGGGAGCGCGACGAGTCCGCGGCCCGCAAGAAGATCGTCGACTTCGCCGGTGAGCACGGCTGGCCGCTCTTCGTGAAGCCCGCGCGCGCGGGTTCGTCGATCGGCATCACCAAGGTCGACGACCTGTCCGGCCTGGACGAGGCGATCGCCGAGGCCCAGCGCCACGACCCGAAGATCCTCGTCGAGGCGGCGCTGCGGGGCCGGGAGATCGAGTGCGGGGTGCTGGAGTTCGAGGACGGTCCGCGGGCCTCCGTACCCGCCGAGATCCCGCCTCCGGACGCGCACGCGTACTACGACTTCGAGGCGAAGTACATCGACTCGACCCCGGGGATCGTCCCAGCCCCGCTGACCCCGGAGGAGACGGCCGAGGTCCGGAAGCTGGCCGTGGACGCCTTCGACGCCGCCTCCTGCGAGGGCCTGGTCCGCGCGGACTTCTTCCTCACCGAGGACGGCGAGTTCGTCATCAACGAGATCAACACGATGCCGGGCTTCACGCCGATCTCGATGTACCCGAAGATGTGGGAGGCGACCGGCATCGGCTATCCCGAGCTGGTGGACCGGCTCATCCAGGCGGCCCTGCGTCGCTCGACGGGCCTCAGGTAGTCCTCAGTCGGCGATCCCTTCGGGGATCGCCTTCTTGATCGCCGGCCCGAGGTCGACGAGGGGCGCCGCGCCGTTGCCCGCGCGGGCCTCGGGGATCGTCACCTCGACGTACACCGTGCGCACGGTCGTAGTGCAGCGGTACGAACCGTCTCCTTGCTTCTCCATCAGCCACCCCACGCCGTTCACCTCGCCCCCGTCGGCGTTTTCGTCGCTCATCTTCTCGGGCCGTTCGACACCGCAGCGCAGTATGATCGCCGGGTCCCCCCAGCCCGCGGTCAGCGCCGAGGCGGGCTCGGGATCCCGGCGGCCCTGGCCGTCCACCTTCGACGGCAGCGCCTTGTCCAGGTTCTCGCAAAGCCGCGCGGCCTTCGCCGCGGGGCTGGGAACCGCCGCAGACGCGCTGTCGTCTGCCGATGAGCAACCCACGGCGGCACAGAGCAGAACGAGGGCGGGCAGACCACTGAGCCGGTGACGGAAAAGGTTCACCGGCCAAGGGTAGACGGGGGCTACAGATGCACGACCGGGCAGGTCAGGGTACGGGTGATCCCGTCCACCTGCTGGACCTTGGCGACCACCATTCTGCCGAGGCCGTCGACCGTGTCGGCCTGTGCCCGCACGATCACGTCGTACGGACCCGTGACGTCCTCGGCCTGGACCACGCCAGGAATCTTGCTGATCTCCTCCGCGACGGTCGACGCTTTGCCGACCTCCGTCTGGATCAGGATGTACGCCTGTACCACGGAACCTCCAGGGCGGCCACGAGGATCATGTGGGGAAAAGGAACGCCACGGTATCGCGTCGCCGCGCGCCACGGGGAGACCCGTGAGGAGCGCGGCTCCCGTGCCGGGGTGCAGGCACGACAGAAGCTGACGGTCACATCGACCGTATCGAGGACACTGGTCCTGCGCGACCGGGCACGGGCAGGGAGAGAAGGGGCGAAAGGCCGATGAAGGGCACTGTCGGTGAGCTGGGGGAGTTCGGGCTCATCAGGGAGCTCACCTCCCGTCTCACCACCACCTCGGCGGTGCGGGTCGGCCCCGGCGACGACGCCGCGGTGGTCGCCGCGCCCGACCGCCGGGTCGTGGCCAGCACCGACATCCTGCTGGAGGGCCGGCACTTCCGCCGCGACTGGTCCACCGCCTACGACGTCGGCCGCAAGGCAGCCGCCCAGAACCTGGCCGACATCGCCGCGATGGGCGCGGTGCCCACCGCCCTGCTGCTCGGCCTCGTCGTGCCCCCCGAACTGCCGGTGACCTGGGCGAGCGAGCTGATGGACGGCCTGCGCGACGAGTGTCAGGTGGCCGGCGCGTCCGTGGTCGGCGGTGACGTCGTACGCGGCGACACCATCATGGTGTCGATCACCGCGCTCGGCGATCTGCGCAACCAGGAGCCGGTCACCCGGGCGGGCGCCCAGCCCGGCGACCTCGTCGCGGTGACCGGCTGGCTGGGCTGGTCCGCCGCCGGGTACGCGGTCCTCTCCCGCGGCTTCCGCTCGCCCCGCGCCTTCGTCGAGGCCCACCGCCGGCCCGAACCGCCGTACCACGCGGGCCCGGCCGCGGCGACGCTCGGCGCGACCGCGATGTGCGACGTCAGCGACGGGCTCATCGCCGACCTCGGACACATCGCCGAGGCCAGCAAGGTCCGTATCGACATCCGCTCCGGCGCCATCGACATCCCGACCCAGATGAACGACATCGGACAGGCCGTCGGCGTCGACCCCATCCAGTGGGTGCTGACCGGGGGAGAGGACCACGCGATCGTGGCGACCTTCCCGCCGGACGTGAAGCTGCCCGCCCGCTGGAAGGTGATCGGCGAGGTCCTCAACCCGTCCGCGCTGCCCCAGGTGACGGTCGACGGGGCGCCCTGGACCCGGCAGGGCGGCTGGGACCACTTCGGGGACATAGAGCAGTGAGGCCCCGCGTTCTGACGGTGGCGGGCTCGGACTCCGGCGGCGGCGCGGGCATCCAGGCCGACCTGAAGACGATGCTGGCGCTCGGCGTGCACGGCATGAGCGTCGTCACGGCGGTCACCGCGCAGAACTCCCGCGGTGTGCAGGGCGCCTGGGAACTCCCGGTGGAGGCGGTGCGGGCCCAGTACCGCAGCGTCGTCGACGACATCGGCGTACAGGCCGTGAAGACCGGCATGCTGGCCTCGGCCGAACTCGTCGAGGCCGTCGCCGAGTTGCTCGCGGACACGGACGCGCCGGCCGTCGTCGACCCGGTCGGCGTCTCCAAGCACGGGGATGCGCTGCTGGCCGCCTCCGCGCTGGACTCCGTGCGCTCCCGGCTGCTCCCGGTCGCGACCGTCGCCACCCCGAACCTCGACGAGGTCGCCCAACTCACCGGCGTACACGTCGAGTCGGAGGAGGGGCTGCGGGAGGCCGCGGCGGCCGTGCTGGTGTACGGCCCCCGGTGGGTGCTGATCAAGGGCGGCCATCTTCCCGGCGACGCCGTGGACTTGCTGACGGACGGCACCGAGGAACACTGGCTGCGCGCGCCGCGCCACGACAACCGGCATACGCATGGGACGGGGTGCACGCTGGCTTCCGCGATCGCTTCACGGCTCGCTGCGGGGGACTCCGTGCCGGATGCGGTGCGGGTCGCGAAGGCGTATGTCACGGGGGCCGTCGCGGCCGGATTCGCGCTCGGCGGGGGGATCGGGCCGGTGGATCATGGGTGGGAACTCGGGCGCGGGTGACAGGCGCCGGTGACAGACGTGGGTGACAGCAAAAAGCCGGTCTACCGTGAGGTGGACCGGCTTGATGCAGCGAACCAGCAGTGGCCGCGCGCTTGGCTGTGCGTCAGCGCGAGACCTTGCCGGCCTTGATGCACGAGGTGCAGGCGTTCACGCGCTTCGGCGTCCCACCGACCACGGTACGCACACGCTGGATGTTGGGGTTCCAGCGACGGGACGTACGGCGGTGCGAGTGCGAGATGTTGTTGCCGAAGCCCGGCCCCTTGCCGCAGACGTCGCAGTTGGCAGCCACGGGTCACTCCAAAGACTTCAGATGCACTTACGGTTGATCCCGGCATGCCGGGATCGAGATCGCAGGATCAGAGATCTGAGTGGCGTTGCCAGGGAGAGCCCGATTCGGATCGGGCAACCGGAGAAGCATACAACGACTGCTCCGGTAGAACGAAACTACCATGGCTGCTCTACGCTGCGTGCAGTCCAGCAGCTCAGGGAGGCGCAGGTGGCGCAGGTGCCGCAGACATTCTTCGATGCTCTCGCGGTGCGCACCTGGTGCGGCCTCGCGCTCACCGCGCTGGGCCGCGCGCGCGAGGAGATCGACGCGATCAATGTGTACCCCGTCGCGGACGGGGACACCGGCACCAATCTGTACCTGACCGTCGAGTCCGCCTCGACGGCCGTGGAGGCGGTGTTCGCCGGCTACGAGGCCGGTTCCTCCGCCGGGGGTCCCTCCCTCGCCGACGCCGCGCGCGCGATGGCGCACGGCGCGCTCATAGGCGCGCGCGGGAACTCCGGGACGATCCTGGCGCAGCTGCTGCGCGGCATGGCCCAGGTGCTGGCCGCCGGGAGTGATGTCTCCCATGTCGACGCGCAGGGGCTGCGGCTGGCGCTGCGGCGTGCGGCCGACTCCGCCCGCCATGCCGTCGCCCACCCGGTCGAGGGGACCGTTCTGTCCGTCGCCGAGGCCGCCGCCGACGCGGCCGAGGGGACCGGGGGGGACTGCGGGACGGTCGCCCGCGCGGCCTACCGGGGGGCGTGCACGGCACTCGCCGCGACTCCGGGGCAGCTGTCCGTCCTGGAGCGCGCCGGAGTGGTGGACGCGGGCGGGCGCGGACTGGTCGCGGTACTGGCGGCGCTGGTGGAGACGTTCACGGGGGAGACGCCTTCGCCTGCCCCGGCCGCTGCTTCCGAGGCTTCCGGGGGGCGTGGTGATCGGTCTCGCGGCGGCCTGGGTGTCGTCGAGGACTGCGGTGAGGGGGCTGAGGGGGGCGATGGGCCCGGTTTCGAGGTGATCTATCTGTTGGAGGCCGAGGACGCGGCCGTCGACCGGCTGCGGGGGCGTCTCGACGGCCTCGGGGACTCGCTCGTCGTGGTCGGCGGCGACGGCCTGTGGAACGTCCATGTGCACGTGGACGACGCGGGCGCCGCCGTGGAGGCGGGCGTCGAGGCCGGGCGGCCGTACCGGATCCGTATCACCCACTTCGGCGCCGGTGACGCGCACACGCGTGGGGGCGAACGCCCGGTCCGCGAACGCGCCCAGCGGGCGGTCGTCGCCGTGGTCCCCGGCGAGGGCCTGGCCGGGCTGTACACCGAGGCCGGCGCGACCACGGTCCTCGCGCGCCCCGGGGAGCCGCCCGCCAGCGGGGAGCTCGTCGAGGCCGTACGCCGGGCCCACGCGCGTGAGGTCGTGCTGCTGCCCAACGACGCCGACCTGCGCCACACCGCCGCCGCAGCCGCCGAACAGGCCCGCGTGGAGGGCATCCGGGTCGCCCTGATCCCGACCCGCTCGGCCGTCCAGGGCATCGCCGCGCTCGCCGTGCACGAGCCCGACCGCCGCTTCGACGAGGACGTCGTCTCCATGACCTCGGCGGCCGGCGCCACCCGCTACGCCGAGGTCGCCGTCGCCGAGCGGCAGTCGTGGACCATGGCCGGCATCTGCCAGACAGGCGACGTCCTCGGGCTCGTCGACGGCGACGTGGCCGTCATCGGCGCCGACGTCACCGCCACCGCCGCGGCCGTCCTGGACCGCATGCTGTCGGCGGGCGGCGAACTCGTCACCCTCGTGCTCGGCGACGAAGCCCCCGAAGGGATCGCCGAGCACCTGGAGGGACGGGTGCGGGAGGCCTACCTGGCCGTCGACACGGTGGTGTACCGGGGTGGACGGCAGGGAGCGCTGCTGCTGATCGGCGTGGAGTGAGGAGTGGTGTGAGGAGTGGTGTGAGGAGTGGTGTGAGGAGTGGTGTGAGGAGTGGTGTGAGGCGTGATGTGAAGTGTGACGTGAGGCGTGGGGTGATTGTTCAACGATCCTCCTGTTCCAGCGCCACCTGGAGCAACTGCTCCGCCTCCGCCCGCCGTGCCCGCACGGTCCCTGCTTCCTCGCCGTCGTCGCCCCCGTCCTCGGTCTCGCTCTCCCACTCGTCCTCGGGCGTCGTATAGGCCCGCAGCACCGCACGCGCGCGTGCCGCCGCGGCCTCCGGCCGGCCCAGGTCGCTCTCCAGCCACCCGGCCGCCAGCTCGGCGCCGGTGCGGGCGTGCACGGCGTCGCCGTCCAGGGCGCAGAACACCGCCACCGCCTCCGCCATCTGGGACAGCGCCCCCTCCAGGGCGTCCCGGATCGAGTCGTCGTCGGCGTCCTCGGCCGCCGAGCGCGCCAGCAGGTCCCCGAACTGGCGGTGGGTGTGGCCGAGCTCCGCGACCAGCCGCAGCCGTTCCTCCTCGTCGTCCGTCACCCCCAGCGCGTCGGCGCACTCCTCCACGGCGCTCGTCATCAGAGCGTGGGCCGCCCCCGTGCCGTTGTCGGCGCGCAGTGCCAGCCACGCGCGGGCGCGCAGGGAGCGCACCAGGCCGTGCACATTGCCGAGCCCGCGCCACAGGTCGCCCGCGCGCTCGTAGGCCCGGTCCGCCTCGTCGTGCAGCCCCGCCTGGCCGAGGGACTCGGCGGCCAGATGGGCGAGCGTCGCGTGGTCGTGCTGCTCGGGCCAGTGCCGGGCGATCTCGGCGGCCCGCAGCCGCCGCTCGGCGGCGTCCCGGTGCTCCCCGAGTTCGCTCAGACAGTCGCCCAGCCACCACTGGGTCTGGACGACCGCCCCGTCGCCGTGCGTCTCGGCGCTCAGGTCGGCCAGCGCCGACTCCAGCACCTCGGCGGCCTCGGCCCACCGGCCCTGCCGGACCAGGTACCCGCCCAGCTGGTGCCGCGCCCACGCGCCGAACGTCGGGCTCTCGCCCGCCTCGTCGGCCCAGTGCGCCGCCTCCAGGGCGTGTTCCGCGGCCTCCTCCGCCTCGCCCCGGCCCCCGACGACCTCGGCGAGCTGGAGGTGCAGCTGCGCCCGTCCGGCCGGCTCCAGGTACGGTCCGCCGTGCTCCAGGGCGGCCCGCAGCGCCCGCTCGGCCTCCTCCATGTCGCCGAGATGGTGCGCGAGACCGGCAAGGCGGGCCTCGTACTCCACCGCGAACCACGGCAGCCCCGCCCCGGCGAAGTCCGCCGCCGCGCGCGCGTACAGCTCGGCGCCCGCCTCGGCGTTCCCCGAGTGCGTCGCGAGCTCCCCGAGCATCGCGTGCCCCTCGGCGACCCGCGCGGTGAGCCGTACGTCGTCCCCGGTGCGGCCCCCGACCAGCGCCAGCAGCTCCCGGGCGGCGGCCTCCGCCTCCGCCAGAACCGTTTCCGCCAGCGGTCCGTCGGCCTCGTGCAGGCGCCGCATCAGGATCCGCGCCCGCGCCATCAGCACACCCGCCGCCTGCCGCACCTCGGTGCCGCCCTCGGCGTACAGGGCGAGGACGTCGTCGTACGGCCCGGCGACCGCAGCGAGCGCCTCCTCGACGTCCTCCCCGGCGAGCGCACGGACGTACGCCCCACGCGCGCGTGCCGCCAGGGCCTCCCCGGGGTCGCCCGCCGCGGCGTACAGCTCCGCCGCCCGCTCGAACGTTTCCGCACCCTGCGGGCCCAGCGCGATCGCCTCGTGGTCGGCGATCTCCGCGCGGTCGCGCAGGTCCAGCTCCACCCCGTCGGCCGACTCGGCGGCCCGCGCGACCGCCGTCCACGCCTCGACGGCGTCCGGCTGGAGGGTGTCCGACAGCCGCCGGGCCTCGGCGAGCAGTGTGCCCAGGTCGGAGGGGGCGGGCTCGGCGGCCTCCCGGGGTGCCGACGGCCGCGGCACCGGCACCGGCACCGCTGCGGGCGGCCGCACCGCCCGTACTCCCAGCGGCAGCCGCTCCACCAGGGGCCGCTGCGTCATCCGCGCGCGTGCCCGCTCGCTCACGTGCGGCGTGCCGTTGCGCTCGTCGAACCGGCCGGCCAGCGCGAGCGCCTCCGCACACGCGTGTGCCGCGAGTTCGTCCGCGGTCCACTCCCGCCCGGCCGGACCGGGCACCCGCTGCCCGCCGAGACCCCGCTCCGCCAGGCGCTCCATGACCAGCGCCACGACGCTCAGGAACTCCAGCTTGCTGCGCGGATGACCGTCGTCCGTGAAGTAGGCCGGCCGCTCCGCGAGCAGCTCCAGAGCGCGCGCCTCGTTGCCGGTCAGCGCGCAGAACTCGACATGGTCGGCGTACGCGCCCCGCATGCTCTCCATGGGCCGTACCAGCCGGAAGCCCCGCAGATGGTTGGCGCGCGCATCGTCCACCCGGTCGAGGCGCAGCAGCGGCACCAGGGACGACGCCAAGACCGTGTGCGGCTCGTGCGCGCACGCGTACTCGCCGTCCAGGACCGGCGCCCACAGCCGCAGCGCCTCCTCGTCCCGGCCCCGCTCCGCCTGCCACCAGCCCTGCCCGTGCAACTCGCACGCGTGGCAGTCGGCCATCGCGTCCCGGTCCGCGGCCAGCCAGGCGGTGAACGCCCGCTCGGCCCGCGCCACGTCCCCGACGTGCGTCGCCACACTGAACTCGGCGCTGCGCACCGCCCGCTCGGAGTGCCCGGCGAGCCGGTAGCGGTGCTCCATCTCGCCCAGCCACTTCTCCACCGACGCCAGCGGCACGTGCGGCTGGTCCAGCATGCCCGCCGACATCCACTTGAAGACCCAGTGCAGCGAGTGCGTCTCGTACTCGTCGAAGTCCTTGGGCCGTTCGTCCCACATGCGCAGCAGCCGCGCGAAGGGGACGAACATCTTCGCCTTCTCGGAGCTGTAGTTGTAGACCTTCAGCTGGTGCCCGAGCGCCTCGATCACCGCGAGCGGGACGTCCAGCTTCTCCGCCTCGGCCAGCAGGTGCTCCGCGCGCGCGTTGCGGGCCGGACCCTCCGGCTGCTCGCCGTTCTCGGCCATCGCCCGGCGCAGTGCGTCGAAGTCCGTGATCTCACTCATCAGTGGTCGTCCTCCCCGTGTGCGGCCTCCCCCTGTGCGGTATCACCGGGTGCGGCGTCACCGTGTGTGGCCCATTCCAGGAGACCGATGAACGCCCGGTTCAGCAGCGCCGAGTCGGCGGGCCGCAGCGGGCGCTGGGCCATCAGCAACGCCTGCCCGTACAGGGACTCCGCGGCGGTGCCGATCAGTTCCGGCTCGCGCAGGGAACTGATCCTGCGGATCAGCGGGTTGAGATGGTTCAGCACGAGACGCGCGCGTGGCGCGCTGCCGCGCAGCGAACCCAGGATGCCCGCCCACAGGTCGTCGGCCTGCGCCTCGGCCTCCGCGCGCGCCTGCTCGTGCCGTGCCGCCCGGTCGTCCAGGTGCAGGGCCGGCACGGACAGCGGATGGAAGGCACGCAGGACGACATCGCACCCCAGGGGGGCGAGTTTCGCCCGGGCGGCTGCCAGGAAGCCGGCCAGCGCCAGCTCCTCCGCCGGGTCCACGGAGTCCAGATGGGCGGTCACGGTGTCCGCGTCCAGCTCGGCGACCACCGTCCCCGGCCGCACCGAGGGCAGCGCCTCGATCAGCTCGCTGTCGTACGTGTAGCCGCCGTTGATCACTCCGACGCCCTGCGCGGACGCGATCGGCGCGACCTGCCGGTACTCCTCGACCGTCCTGGTGAAGTGCACCACCGGGTGCCGCTGCGCGAACTCCTCCAGCGACAGCCGACCGTCCGTCGTCTCGAACGGCAGCCACGGCAGCATCGTGCGCAGCATCTCCGTGTCGTGCCGCGCCAGCGACTTCACGCCCAGGTGGTGCACGGCGAGAAAGGCCGAGAGCCGCTCGGGATCACCGGCGGCGAGCCCGGTCAGCCACGACCGGATCCGTTCCCCCAGCGCCTCCCGTACGGCGGCCAGCGTCTCGTCCTCGTACAGGGACTCGCGCGAGGCCGTGGGCCGCAGACTGTCGGTGTCCAGGACGCAGCGCACGAAGAACGCCCAGTCCGGCAGCAGCTGTTCGGCCCGCTCGGTCAGCAGCATGCCCTTCAGGTGCACCCGGTGCGAGGCCCGCTGCGCCGGACTCACCGCCGCCGGCAGCACGTACGCCACCCCGCGGATCCCCGCCAGCGGCACGTCCAGCTCGATGGTGTCCAGGGGCGTGAACCCGAACTGCCGATGACAGTGCCGGGCCAGCGCCACCCGCCGGTTGGCGGGGGAGGGGTAGGGCCGGTCCCAGGGCGCGGGCAGATCGGTGACCGCCTCGTCGCCCACCCGGACGTCGTAGGGCAGCAGCGAACCGAAGTCCCGCGCCAGCTGGAGCACCCGCTCCTCGGCGAGCCACTCCCCGGACCCGGCCCGCGCCACCAGATGCACGGTGGTGCCCGGTTCGGGCCGCTCGTCGTGGGGCAGGGTCCGCACGGTGTACGAACCGTCGTCGCGCGCTGTCCACTCCACCGGCGGCTCACCCGGCGTACGGGAACTGCGACTGACCACCCGGATCCGTTCGGCGACCACGAAACAGGCCAGCAGCCCGATCCCGAACTGCCCGAGGAAGTCGGAGCGGGCCTCCTGCAGCCCCTCCGCCCGCTTCGAGCTGCGCCCGATGGTCGCCAGCAGGCTGTGCACGTCGGCCTCGGAGAGCCCGACGCCGGAGTCCTCCACCCGCAGCGTCCCGCCGGACGCGAACAGCCGTACGCGCGCCGGGGCGTCGGGCTCCTCGGCCCGCCGGGCGGTGATGGCGTCCACGGCGTTCTGCAGCAGCTCGCGCAGGTAGACCTTGGGACTGGAGTAGAGGTGATGGGACAGCAGGTCCACCAGACCACGCAGGTCGACCTGGAACGTATGAGGTGAGGGTGATGCCTGGGATGACTGTGAGGTCTGGGAGTCCATCGCTGCAGCGCCGCGATGTGGGGACGAACACGGCGCGGGGTCGGGCGGTCCCGGTGGGGCGGTGACCGCGGATGATGGCCGGAGGCGCGCCATCCTAGAGCCCGAACGAGCCGTCTGACCAGGTCTTTCAGGACACGTATACGGCAATGTCAGTGCCGTGGTGTGCAATGGATCTCGTGCCCGCACCGCAGAAACCGCTGAGTGAACCCCTGAAAGAAGTGCTCGGCCCCGCCACCGCGAAGGTGATGACCGAGCATCTAGGCCTGCACACGGTCGGCGACCTTTTGCACCACTATCCGCGCAGATACGAGGAGCGCGGCCAGCTCACGCACCTCGCCGACCTGCCGATGGACGAGCACGTCACGGTGGTCGCCATGGTCGCCGACGCCCGTCTGCACTCCTTCGCCTCCGCCAAGGCCCCCCGTGGCAAGGGACAACGGCTGGAAGTCACCATCACCGACGGCAGCGGCCGGCTCCAGCTCGTCTTCTTCGGCAACGGCGTGCACAAACCGCACAAGGACCTCCTGCCGGGCACCCGCGCGATGTTCTCGGGCAAGGTCTCCGTCTTCAACCGCCGCCTCCAACTGGCCCACCCGGCGTACGAACTCCTGCGCGCCGAAGGCGACAGCGCGGCGGAATCGGTGGAGAGCTGGGCGGGCGCCCTGATCCCGATCTACCCCGCCACCGCCAAGCTGGAGTCCTGGAAGATCGGCAAGGCCGTCCAGATCGCCCTGCCCAGCGCCCAGGAGGCCGTCGACCCCCTCCCGGACGGCCTGCGCGCGGGCCGTGGCCTGCTCCCGCTCCCCGAGGCCCTCGAGAAGATCCACCGCCCCCATACCAAGGCCGACATCGCCGCGGCCCGCGACCGCCTCAAGTGGGACGAGGCATTCGTCCTCCAGGTGGCCCTGGCCCGCCGCCGCCACGCCGACTCCCAGCTCCCCGCGGTCCCGCGCAGGCCCTCCCCCGACGGCCTCCTGACCGCCTTCGACGACCGCCTCCCCTTCACCCTCACGGAGGGCCAGCGGAAGGTCTCGAAGGAGATCTTCGACGACCTGGCCACGGACCACCCGATGCACCGGCTCCTGCAAGGAGAGGTGGGCTCCGGCAAGGCTCAGCCCCTCGACTCGCTGGTACTGACGCCCGTTGGTTTCCGGCAGATGGGATATCTACAGGTAGGGGACCATGTAATTGTACCCAATGGCGAGATCGCCCTGATTGATGGCGTGTATCCCCAGGGGACGCGCGATGTGTGGCGCGTTGTTCTCTCCGACGGAAGCTCTGTGGAGTGCGATGACGAGCATCTCTGGATCGTCGGTACGAGCTGCGGGTGGCACCGCGGACAGTTGCCCAAGGTGATGACGACTCGGGAAATCCGTCTCGACGCGTTCAAGGCGAACGGATCGTCGAAGTGGTACATCCCCCCAGCGACCCCGGTCGACCTCGGAGACGACTCGGAGTTGCCGCTTGATCCCTATCTGTTCGGTCTGCTGCTCGGGGACGGTTCGTTCCGCCACAACCTGCGCCTGTCCACCATTGACGAGGAGATTCGCGATGCTGCCGCAGGCGCAGTGGCGCCGGACTGTCGACTGGTTCCCGTGTCCGGGTCCTCCTGCGACTACACCATCCAGCTGACTCACCGCTCCGGAGGCGTACGCAATCCCGTCATTCAGACTCTGCGCAACCTGCGTCTGTGGGGCGAGACATCGCACAGCAAATTCATTCCCGAGGAGTTCAAGAACACCCCGATCAAGAACCGCCTTGCCCTCCTGCAGGGACTCCTGGACACTGACGGCACGATCCAGGCCAACGGGTTGAGTATTTCTCTCTGCTCGGCATCGTCGAGGCTGGCGGAGGATGCCGCATGGCTCGTGCGTTCACTCGGTGGAAGGGCGCGGGTTCTTCCGAAGAAGGCACACTTCGAAGTGTCGATTGCGCTGCCGGATGAATATGCTCCGTTCAGATTGTCCCGAAAGGCCGACAGGGTCCGCTCGAGGCCGAAATGCAACACGTTCCGGCGGGGGATTCGCAGCGTTGAGCATGTAGGGCGGAAACCTGTCCAATGCATTAGCGTCGCCCACCCGAGCCACGCTTATGTGACCGACAACTTCACGGTCACCCACAACACCATGGTGGCCCTCCGAGCCATGCTCGCCGTCGTCGACGCGGGCGGTCAGGCCGCGATGCTCGCGCCCACCGAGGTGCTCGCCCAGCAGCACCACCGGTCGATCACAGAAATGATGGGGGAGCTGGCGGAGGGCGGGATGCTCGGCGGTGCCGAGAAGGCCACCAAGGTGGTGCTCCTGACCGGCTCCATGGGCACCGCCGCGCGCCGCCAGGCGCTGCTCGACCTCGTCACCGGCGAGGCCGGGCTCGTGATCGGCACGCACGCGCTGATCGAGGACAAGGTCCAGTTCCACGACCTCGGCCTGGTCGTCGTCGACGAACAGCACCGCTTCGGCGTCGAACAGCGGGACGCCCTGCGCGGCAAAGGCAAACAGCCCCCGCATCTGCTGGTGATGACTGCCACCCCGATCCCGCGCACGGTCGCGATGACCGTCTTCGGTGACTTGGAGACGTCCGTCCTGGACCAGCTCCCCGCAGGGCGCTCACCCATCGCCAGTCATGTCGTCCCGGCCGCCGACAAGCCCCACTTCCTGGCGCGCGCGTGGGAGCGCGTGCGCGAGGAGGTCGGAAACGGCCATCAGGCGTACGTGGTCTGCCCGCGCATCGGGGATGAGGAGGACGACCCGAAGAAGGCCGGCAAGAAGAAGCCGTCACCCGAGGACGAGGCCGAGAAGCGCCCGCCGCTCGCCGTCGTGGAAGTGGCCGAGCAACTCACCCGGGGCCCTCTCCAGGGGCTGAAGGTCGAGATCCTGCACGGCCGTATGCACCCCGACGACAAGGACGCCGTGATGCGCCGCTTCGCCGCCGGCGAGACGGACGTCCTGGTGGCCACGACGGTCATCGAAGTCGGCGTCAACGTGCCCAACGCCACCGCCATGGTGATCATGGACGCCGACCGCTTCGGCGTCTCCCAGCTCCACCAGCTCCGCGGCCGCGTGGGCCGCGGCTCGGCCCCCGGCCTCTGCCTCCTGGTCACGGAGATGCCCGAGGCGAGCCCCGCGCGCCAGCGCCTCAAGGCGGTGGCCGACACCCTCGACGGCTTCGCACTCTCCCGCATCGACCTCGAACAACGCCGAGAGGGCGACGTCCTGGGCCAGGCCCAGTCGGGCGCGCGCACCTCGCTCCGCGTCCTGGCGGTGATAGAGGACGAGGAGGTCATCGCGGAGGCCAGGGAGGAAGCGGTGGCCGTGGTGGCGGCGGATCCGGAGCTCGAGCGGCTCCCCGGACTCCGCACAGCCCTGGACGCGCTCCTGGACGAGGAAAGGGAGCAGTACCTGGACAAGGGGTAAGAAGCGTGGGCCTACCCAATGTGCGGCTACCGCCGCGCGGGCGCGACCAGCCACACTGAACCTCAAAGCCGCCCACAACCAAGGACCCAAGATGACCCGCGTGATCGCCGGCACAGCCGGCGGGCGCCGCCTGGCGGTCCCGCCGGGCAACGGAACCCGTCCCACTTCCGACCGCGCCCGCGAGGGCCTCTTCTCCACCTGGCAGTCCCTCCTCGGCCGCCCTCTCGACGGCGAACGGGTCCTGGACCTCTACGCCGGATCAGGAGCCGTGGGCCTGGAGGCACTCTCGCGCGGCGCCGGCCACACCCTCCTCGTCGAAGCCGACGCGAGAGCCGCCCGCACAGTCAGGGAAAACGTAAGAAACCTCGGCCTCCCCGGCGCCGAGGTAAGAGCGGGCAAGGCCCAGCAAGTGATCCAGACGGCGCCGACACAGCCGTACGACCTCGTTTTCCTCGACCCGCCCTACGCCGTCTCGGACGACGATCTTCGGGAGATTCTGCTCACACTCCGCTCGGGGGGCTGGCTCGTAGCGGAAGCGCTCGTCACCGTGGAGCGCAGTACCAGAGGCGGAGAGTTCGGCTGGCCGGACGGTTTCGAAGGGCTACGGGCCCGTCGCTACGGCGAGGGAACGTTTTGGTACGGTCGCGCCGCCTCTACGTGCGAAGACGCACGATGACCGGACCGGAGAGCGAGGGATCACTAGTGCGCCGCGCCGTCTGTCCCGGGTCGTTCGACCCGATCACCAACGGACACCTCGACATCATTTCCCGCGCCTCCCGTCTGTACGACGAGGTCTATGTCGCGGTCATGATCAACAAGTCCAAGAAGGGCCTGTTCGAGATCGACGAGCGGATCAACCTGATCCGCGAGGTCACCGCCAAGTACGGCAATGTACGCGTCGAGGCCTTCCACGGCCTCCTCGTCGACTTCTGCAAGCAGCGCGACATCCCCGCGATCGTCAAGGGCCTGCGCGCCGTCAGCGACTTCGACTACGAACTGCAGATGGCCCAGATGAACAACGGGCTGTCCGGCGTCGAGACGCTCTTCGTGCCCACCAACCCCACCTACAGCTTCCTTTCCTCCTCCCTGGTCAAGGAGGTCGCGACCTGGGGCGGAGACGTCGCACACCTGGTTCCCCCGGAGGTTCTGGAAGCCCTGAACAAGCGGCTCCGCAGGGACTGATGGGGCTACAGTCGTCCCGTCCGTCTCCAACACAGCTGTAGAGAGTGGCGAGCAACCGGTGGACGTGCAGAAGAAGCTCGACGAGATCGTCACGGCGGTCTCCAGCGCCCGGTCCATGCCCATGTCGGCATCGTGCGTGATCAACCGCGCCGAGCTGCTCGCCCTGCTGGAAGAGGTGCGTGCGGCCCTGCCCGACTCGCTCGCGGAAGCCGAGGAACTGATCGGCGGCCGGGAGCAGATGGTCGAGCAGGCCCGCCAGGAGGCCGAGCGGATCATCTCCACCGCGCACGCCGAGCGCGGCTCCCTGATCTCCGACACCGAGATCGCCCGCCGCTCCCAGAACGAGGCCGACCGCATCCTCGCCGACGCCCGCAAGGAGGCCGAGGAGATCCGCGCGGAGGCCGACGACTACGTCGACTCCAAGCTCGCCAACTTCGAGGTCGTCCTCACCAAGACCATCGGCTCGGTCGGCCGGGGTCGCGAGAAGCTGCTGGGCACCGGCCCGGGCCCGGACGGCCAGGGGTACCTGGACCCCGAGGACGACGACGCCCCGGAGCGCAGCCACGACCCCGAGACCCTGCGCAAGGACGCCGACGCCTATGTCGACGTCAAGCTCGGCGCGTTCGAGGCGGTGCTCTCCAAGACCCTGGAGGCCGTCGGCAAGGGCCGGCAGAAGCTGCACGGCCGGATCGCCAGCGACGATCTCGGCGCCCTCGCCGACGACACCACGACCTTCCAGCACTCCTCCGACGCCGACTACCTCGCCGACCTGGCCGCCCTCGCAGACCAGGACGCCCGCGCCGAGCAGGCCGCGGTGGCGCAGGCGCCGTACGAGCAGCCGCAGGAGGCATACGCCTTCCAGCAGCAGCCGGACCCGTACGCCGACACCTACGCCCAGCAGGGCTACGTCCAGCAGGCCGACCCCTACGGCTACCAGCACGCCGACCCCTATTCCCCCACCTTCGACTACGCTCAGGCGGGAGGGGCCCCCATCCAGGGCTACGCCCCCCAGCAGGCGGCGTACGACCCCCAGCAGACCGCCGGGCAGACCCCTCAGCAGGACCAGCCGGACCAGGTCCCGCAGCAGCAGTCGCAGGCGGGCTACGCCCTGGACGAGACCAGCCTCTTCGACACCGGCATGATCAGCGCCGAGCAGCTGCGCGCCTACGAGCAGGGCCGCGGCCTCTGAGGACGGCCGGGGACGACCCGGATTGGGCTGTGGGCGAATGCTCCAGTATCCTGGCTCTTCGGTCGCGTGTGCGCTTCGGTGTTTCCGTATACGCCCGCGATCAGCGCTGCCCGGGAACACCGAATGCAGCGTCCCCCGAGTTCACCAGATCGAAAGCAGGAATGGCCCTGAACGCCCGCCTCGACCACCGCAACCCCCTCGTGTTCGACACACACGAGCTGGGTCGGCGTCCTGGCGCGCTGCAGCGCCTGACCCGTGAGATCGACGCCCCAAAGGATCTGGGGATCCAGGGGGTCATCGGAGTGCCGGAAGGCGCCCCGGTGGCGCTCGGACTCCGCCTGGAGTCGGTCATGGACGGTGTGCTGGTCACCGGCACCGCCCGTGCACGGGCCAAGGGGGAGTGCGTAAGGTGTCTGGAGCCGCTCGAGCAGAAGGTCGAAGCGGACTTCCAGGAGATGTTCTCGTACCCTGACGCCGACGACCGGGGCCGCCCCAAAGCGGAGCCGGCCGACGACGCCGAGGACGACGAGGACAGGCTCTTCATCGAGGACGGCCTGTTCGACCTCGAACCCGTGCTGCGCGACGCGGTGGTGCTCGCACTGCCGATGCAGCCGGTGTGCCAGGACGACTGCCCCGGCCTGTGCTCCGAGTGCGGAGCCCGGCTGGCGGACGACCCGGGCCACCACCACGACGCCGTCGACATCCGTTGGGCGGCACTGCAGGGACTCGCCGGTTCACTCGAAGACGGCGAGAAGGACGAGATCAGTGGTGAAGCGCCTCGATCGGCGCGCGCCAACGAGAAGCAGGAGAAGTAGCCGTGGCTGTTCCGAAGCGGAAGATGTCGCGCAGCAACACGCGCCACCGCCGGTCGCAGTGGAAGGCTGCGGTCCCCACCCTGGTTGCGTGCGAGCGCTGCCACGAGCCCAAGCAGCAGCACATCGCGTGCCCGTCTTGCGGCACCTACAACAAGCGCCAGGTCCTCGAGGTCTGAGCGGCTGGTGAGAGGCACTGTGTCCACGCCGAAGAAGAACTCAGCGGACAACCAGGCCTCGTCCCACACGCTTCTGGAAGGGCGGCTCGGCTACCAGCTCGAGTCCGCCCTTCTGGTGCGTGCGCTGACCCACCGTTCCTACGCATATGAGAACGGCGGCCTGCCGACGAACGAGCGGCTGGAGTTCCTCGGGGACTCCGTGCTCGGCCTCGTCGTCACGGACACGCTGTACCGCACCCACCCCGACCTGCCCGAAGGCCATCTGGCCAAGCTGCGGGCCGCGGTGGTCAACTCACGTGCGTTGGCGGAGGTCGGCCGCGGCCTCGACCTGGGCTCCTTCATCCGGCTCGGCCGTGGTGAAGAGGGCACGGGCGGCCGGGACAAGGCGTCCATCCTCGCCGACACCCTTGAAGCGGTGATCGGCGCGGTCTATCTCGACCAGGGCCTCGACGCGGCCTCCGAACTGGTGCACCGCCTGTTCGACCCGCTGATCGAGAAGTCCTCGAACCTCGGTGCCGGCCTGGACTGGAAGACCAGTCTCCAGGAGCTCACCGCGACCGAAGGGCTCGGTGTTCCCGAGTACCTGGTCACGGAGACCGGCCCCGACCACGAGAAGACCTTCACTGCTGCCGCCCGCGTCGGAGGCGTCTCGTACGGCACCGGCACCGGCCGCAGCAAGAAGGAGGCGGAGCAGCAGGCCGCCGAGTCCGCATGGCGGTCCATCCGGGCCGCGGCGGACGAGCGCGCCAAGGAGGCGAAGGAGGCGAAAGCGGTCCAGGCCGCAGCAGCCGCCGAAGCCGCCGCCGGCGCGGACTCCGAGTCTGAGTCCCAGTCCGAGTCCGCCTCCGCCTGACGAACACCGCCACCCTTGCCTCGGCCCCGTCCTCACGGGACCGAGGCAAGGGTGGTGCGCAGGTCACCCTCTGTTCGCGCCGCGCCTTTCTGCCCCAGGCGCCGACGACGACTCCCGGGCCGTCGCGGGGAGCGCAGCGGGATCCGAGCCGAAGGAGAACCGTGCCCGAGTTGCCCGAGGTCGAGGTCGTGCGGCGGGGGCTTGAGCGGTGGGTCGCCCTGCGCACGGTCGCCGAGGTCGAGGTGCTGCACCCGCGTGCCGTACGCCGTCACCTCGCCGGCGCCGACGACTTCGCGCACCGCCTCAAGGGGCAGCGGATCGGAGCCCCCAGCCGTCGCGGCAAGTACCTGTGGCTGCCGCTGGCCGATACGGACCAGGCGATCCTGGCCCACCTCGGGATGAGCGGGCAGCTGCTGGTCCAGCCGCACGTGGCGCCGGACGAGAAGCACCTCAGGATCCGCGTGCGATTCGCCGACGAGACGGACACCGAACTGCGCTTCGTCGACCAGCGCACCTTCGGCGGCCTGTCCCTGCACGACACCACGCCGGACGGTCTGCCCGACGTCATCGGGCACATCGCCCGCGACCCCCTCGACCCGCTGTTCGACGACGAGGCCTTCCACCAGGCCCTGCGGCGCAGGCGTACCACCATCAAACGGGCCCTGCTCGACCAGTCACTGATCAGCGGCGTCGGCAACATCTACGCGGACGAGGCGCTGTGGCGCTCCCGCCTGCACTACGACCGCCCGACGGGCACCTTCACCCGCCCCCGCAGCCTCGAACTCCTCCGGCATGTCCGGGATGTCATGAACGCGGCGCTCGCCGTCGGCGGCACCAGCTTCGACAGCCTGTACGTCAACGTCAACGGCGAGTCGGGCTACTTCGACCGCTCCCTGGACGCGTACGGCCGTGAGGGGCTGCCCTGCAAAAGGTGCGGCTCCCCGATGCGCAGGCGGGCCTGGATGAACCGGTCCAGCTACTTCTGCCCGCAGTGTCAGAGGGCGCCGCGCGTCTCGTCGTAGCGCACCCGGGCGGACAGGACGTCGTCCATCCGCTCCTCCACGCAGTGGATGAGGGACAGCAGCCGCTCGGCGACCTCGCGGCCCAGCGGCGTGAGTTCGTAGTCCACGCGCGGCGGGTTGGTCGGCTGCGCCTCGCGGTGCACCAGTCCGTCGCGTTCCAGCGCGTGCAGTGTCTGGGAGAGCATCTTCTCGCTCACGCCGTCGACCCGGCGGCGCAGTTCGTTGAAGCGCAGCGAACCCTCGTACAGCGCGCCGAGCGTCAGTCCGCCCCAGCGGCCCGTGATGTGCTCCAGCGTGCCGCGCGACGGACAGGCCTTGGCGAACACGTTGTACGGGAGGTCCTGTTCCTCCGGACACTCCTGGGTGATGGTCATGCCACAAGCGTACGCGAAGGTAGCGCTAACCAACAGATTGCACTAACCGGAAGTTAGTGCTCGCTGTCGGCGGCGCTCACCGCCGGACTGCTTGATCGTTTCTGCAGAATCCCTGGTGAGACCTAGTAGCCGAAGTCCTGCGTCCACCAGGGCCCGCCGGACCCGAAGTGGACACCGACGCCCAGCGTCTTGAAGTCGCAGTTCAGGATGTTCGCCTTGTGGCCGGGGCTGTTCATCCAGGCCTCCATCACGGCGGCGGCGTCGGCCTGCCCCCGGGCTATGTTCTCGCCGCCGAGTTCGGTGATGCCGGCCTTCTCGGCCCGGTCCCACGGGGTCAGCCCGTCCGGGTCGGTGTGGTCGAAGAAGCCCCGCGCGGCCATGTCGTCGCTGAACTTCTCGGCGAGGTCCGACAGCGAGCTGTTCGCGGACAGGGCGCTGCAGCCGACCTTGGCCCGCTCCTCGTTCACCAGCTTCAGCACCTGGGCCGCCGCCTGTACCTCGGCGGAGATGGTGCTCGGGGTCTCCGCCGCCTGCGGGGCCTTCGTGGGGGTCTTCTTCGAAGGGGGCGCCGTGGTCGGCTCCTTCGAGGGGGTGACCTCGGGCTTCTTCTCGGCCTCGGGCGCCGATGTGCTCGGCGCGGGCTTCGAGGGTGCCGGGGAGGCAGAGGTGGAGGTCGAGGCGGAGGCGGAGGTCGAGGCGGAGGCGGAGGCGGACGGCGTGGTCGAGCGGCCGGCGTCGCGGCTGGTCGACGTACCGCCCCGCTCGCCGGTGTCGGCGGAACCGGAGGTGCCGCCGAACTCGGAGGCCGAGTTGCTGGGGCTGTCGGCGGCCTGCACGTTGTCGTTACCGCCGCCGCTGCCGCCGCCGAGCTTGTAGTTCTCCAGACCCGGCACCACACCCGTGGCCACCGCGACGGTGCCGAGGGCGACCGCCGCGGACACGCCGAGGATGCCCGTCTTGACCGGAGTCACGGCCTTCTTCCTGCGACGGCGCCCCGTGCCGCCTCGCCCGGAGCCGGGCCGCAGCGCACCCTCGTCCGGCGTGAAGCCGTCGGCCGGGAACAGGGCCGTGTCGTAGGGGTCGCCGGGAAAGCGCTCGAAGCGGTCGCTTTCCGTCGCGTACAGGTAGTTCTGACTCCTCGCGACCGTGTCGGCATAGGCCTCGGGGTTCAGGTACGGCGCGATGCCGAGTGTGTCCGGACCGCCGAGGGAGGAGCCCCCGGCGTCGTGGCTTTCCGCGTACGAGCCGTGCGTCTGTGTGACCCCCGTGGCGCGGCTTGTGGCGGCGCGGCCGGCGGCGGAGCGTCGGTGGCGTCCCATGTCCTTGCCTTCCTCGTCCATACGGTCTACCTGAATCACTCGATCGAGTGAGTTTCATATGAGAATCGTTGGGTGGGGACGGTACCGCATGGGGCCGGGGGAGGAAGTGCCCCGAGAGACTTTGCCCGGTTAGGTTGCAGCCATGAGCGAGGATGTACGGCTGGTCGCCTGGGTGCGCGGACATGTCCAGGGTGTGGGTTTCCGCTGGTTCACGAGGGCGAAGGCACTGGAGATCGGCGGGCTGAGTGGCTTTGCTCTCAATTTGGCCGACGGACGGGTCCAGATCGTCGCGGAGGGCGCCCGTGAAGGCTGCGAGGGGCTGCTCGGCTGGCTGACCGGAGCCGACACGCCCGGGCATGTGGACGGAGTCACAGAGATATGGGACACACCGCGCGGCGGCTACGACGGCTTCGCCATCCGCTGACCGTTCTGCTCGCGATCGCCGCGGGCGGGTGCCCGAAACTGCCGCCGGGCGCCTGCTCCGGCGGAAAGGGGCAGGTGGTTGCCAGGAAACGCTTGCGGTGGGAAGCTGCGCACGCAAGGATGATCGCCAGGTCCCGAGGGCCCCGCGGGAGTCGCAGCGCCGCCGTTCCGGCCGCGCGCCACCGGGCAGCCCGCCTTTGCGGGGCGTGATCGTGTTGACCGTCAAACTTTTTGGTGAGACGCTGAAAGCCCCGCGCACCTTAGCTGTTTGGCATGGATGAACAGCAGTAAAACCAACATCCTGGCGGACACCGCGGGTGCGATTCCCTCACGACCCACACCGCTTCGGTCGGTCACTCAGTGTGGAGGACCATCCATCATGGCAAAGGCGCTTCTCGGTTACGTCGGCGGCTCCGACCCGCGACTCCTCGCCGAGATGCGACGGCTCCAGCAGCGCGTCCAGGACCTCGAATCCGAGCTCGGACGGATTCAGGCCGAGAACGACGCTCTCACGGCTGCCGCTTCTCACGACAGGTTCATGGAGAGCATCGACGCACACCAGGCGGAGCCTGCGCTCACCTGATCGCTGCACCGCTCTACGACAGTCCACGCAGCGGTTGGGCAGCACAACAACCGCGTCGGACCGCTTAAGTTGTCAGAAGTTGCAAGGGACGCTTCGGCGTCCCTTCTTTCTTGCCCCCGCCCACCCTTTCAGTCTCTTTAACGTGTGGTCTGCCCTGAGCGTTCATGGGTGAAACCGCTCGTTCATGGAGTGGGGCATCGCCGACGGGTAAAGTCCAGCGGCGTGCACCTCAAGGCCCTGACCCTCCGAGGGTTCAAGTCGTTCGCCTCAGCGACCACGCTCCGGTTCGAACCGGGAATCACGTGCGTCGTCGGGCCCAACGGCTCGGGCAAGTCCAACGTCGTCGACGCCCTCAGCTGGGTCATGGGCGAACAGGGCGCCAAGTCGCTGCGCGGCGGCAAGATGGAGGACGTCATCTTCGCCGGCACCACCGGGCGCCCGCCGCTGGGCCGCGCCGAGGTGTCCCTGACCATCGACAACACCGACGGTGCCCTGCCCATCGAGTACGCCGAGGTCACCATCACGCGGATCATGTTCCGCAACGGCGGCAGCGAGTACCAGATCAACGGCGACACCTGCCGGCTGCTCGACATCCAGGACCTTCTCTCCGACTCCGGTATCGGCCGCGAGATGCACGTCATCGTCGGCCAGGGCCAGCTCGACTCCGTGCTGCACGCCGACCCGATGGGCCGTCGCGCCTTCATCGAGGAGGCGGCGGGTGTACTGAAACACCGCAAACGCAAAGAGAAGGCCCTCCGCAAGCTGGACGCGATGCAGGCCAACCTCGCGCGCGTGCAGGACCTGACGGACGAGCTGCGGCGCCAGCTCAAGCCCCTCGGCAGGCAGGCCGCGGTCGCGCGCCGGGCCGCCGTCATCCAGGCCGACCTGCGCGACGCCCGTCTCCGCCTCCTCGCCGACGATCTCGTACGGCTCCGGGAGGCGCTCCAGGCCGAAGTGGCCGACGAGGCCGCGCTCAAGGAACGCAAGGAGGCCGCCGAGGAGGAGCTGCGCAAGGCCCTCCAGCGCGAGGCGCTCCTCGAGGACGAGGTCCGCCGGCTCTCGCCCCGCCTCCAGCGCGCCCAGCAGACCTGGTACGAGCTCTCCCAGCTCGCCGAACGTGTCCGCGGCACGATCTCGCTCGCCGACGCGCGCGTGAAGAGCGCCACCTCCGCGCCGCCCGAGGAACGGCGGGGCCGTGACCCCGAGGACATGGAGCGCGAGGCCGCCCGTGTCCGCGAGCAGGAGGCCGAGCTGGAGGCCGCCCTGGAGGCGGCCCAGCACGCCCTCGACGACACCGTCTCCCATCGCGCCGACCTGGAGCGCGAACTCGCCGTCGAGGAACGGCGCCTGAAGGACGCGGCCCGCGCCATCGCCGACCGCCGCGAGGGCCTTGCCCGGCTGAACGGCCAGGTCAACGCGGCCCGCTCGCGCGCGGCTTCGGCCCAGGCCGAGATCGACCGGCTGGCCGCCACCCGCGACGAGGCCCAGGAACGGGCCTTCGCCGCGCAGGAGGAGTACGAGACCCTGAAGGCGGAGGTCGACGGCCTCGACGCGGGCGACGCGGAACTCGGCGAGCGGCACGACGCGGCGAAACGGCAACTGGCGGAGGCGGAGGCCGCAC
The DNA here is from genome assembly GCF_042653945.1 of Streptomyces vulcanius. Lineage (NCBI taxonomy): Bacteria > Bacillati > Actinomycetota > Actinomycetes > Kitasatosporales > Streptomycetaceae > Streptomyces > Streptomyces vulcanius. The sequence goes on from NZ_JBHSFK010000013.1 coordinate 218,541, forward strand.
TGTCCGCCGCCCGCGAGGCGGCCACCGAGGCCGAACGCCGCCGCGCCGCGACCCGGGCCCGTCACGAGGCGCTCGCCCTCGGCCTGCGCCGCAAGGACGGTACGGGCGCGCTCCTCGCCGCGAAGGACCGGCTCGGCGGCCTGCTGGGTCCGGCCGCCGAACTCCTCACGGTCACCCCGGGCCACGAGGTCGCCCTGGCGGCGGCCTTCGGCGTGGCGGCCGACGCGATCGCCGTGACGACCCCCGCCTCCGCCACCGAGGCCATCCGCCTGCTCCGCAAACAGGACGCGGGCCGAGCGGCACTCCTCCTGGCGGGCGCCCCGGAGGAAACGGGTGGGAGACACGAGGGCGGCACCGGGGCGCACTCTCCCGGAGACCCGGACACGACAGCCGGACACGGCGCTGACGTCAGGCCGGCGTCCGGGGCGGGCTCGTCGGCCGTGGCCGGCGGCGTGGGGGCGGACCGGAGCTGGGGTGCCGGCCCGGGCGCCGGTGGCATCGGCGGTACGGGTTCGGCCGATGTCGCGCGGCCGGCCGCCCGTGCCGTCCCCGACGTGTCCCGTCCCTCCGGTCCTCCCTTCGCCGCCGAGCTCGTCCGGGGTCCCGCCGAGCTCATGCCCGCGGTACGGCGGCTGCTGCGCGGGATCGTCGTCGTCGGGACCCTGGAGGACGCCGAGCAGCTGGTGTACGCGCGGCCGGAGTTGACCGCTGTCACCGCCGAGGGCGATCTGCTCGGGGCGCACTTCGCGCAGGGCGGGTCGGCCGGGGCGCCCAGTCTGCTGGAGGTGCAGGCGTCCGTCGACGAGGCGGCCGCCGAGCTCGAGGAGCTCGCCGTGCGGTGCGAGGAGCTGACCGGGGCGCAGGGCGCGGCGGGGGAACGGCGCAAGGAGTGCGCCGCGTTCGTCGAGGAGCTGGGGGAGCGGCGGCGGGCCGCCGACCGGGAGAAGTCGGCCGTGGCCCAGCAGCTCGGGCGGCTGGCCGGGCAGGCGCGCGGTGCGGCGGGCGAGGCCGAGCGGTCGGTCGCCGCCGCCGCGCGGGCGCAGGACGCTCTCGACCGGGCCCTTGAGGAGGTCGAGGAGCTCGCCGAACGGCTGGCCGTCGCCGAGGAGATGCCGGTGGAGGAGGAGCCCGACACCTCGGTACGGGACCGGCTCGCCGCCGACGGGGCGAACGCCCGGCAGACCGAGATGGAGGCGCGGCTCCAGGTCCGTACGCACGAGGAACGGGTGAAGGGCCTCGCCGGACGGGCCGACTCGCTGGACCGGGCCGCGCGCGCGGAACGCGAGGCACGCGCGCGTGCCGAACAGCGGCGGGCGCGGCTGCGGCACGAGGCGGCCGTCGCCGAGGCCGTCGCCTCCGGCGCGCGGCAACTGCTCGCGCACGTCGAGGTGTCCATCGGGCGGGCGGACGCGGAGCGCGTCGCCGCCGAGGCCGCGAAGGCCCGGCGCGAGCAGGAGCTGGCCGCCGCGCGTACCGCGGGCCGCGACCTCAAGGCCGAACTCGACAAGCTGACCGATTCCGTCCACCGGGGCGAGGTGCTCGGCGCCGAGAAGCGGATGCGGATCGAGCAGCTGGAGACGAAGGCGTTGGAGGAGCTGGGGGTGGAGCCCGCCGGGCTCGTCTCCGAGTACGGCCCCCATCAGCTCGTACCGCCCTCCCCGCCCGCCGAGGGCGAGGTGCTGCCGGAGGACCCGGAGCATCCGCGCAACCAGCCCGTGCGTTTTCTGCGGTCCGAGCAGGAGAAGCGGCTGCGGGCGGCCGAGCGGGCGTACCAGCAGCTCGGCAAGGTGAACCCGCTCGCGCTGGAGGAGTTCGCCGCGCTGGAGGAGCGCCACAAGTTCCTCAGCGAGCAGCTGGAGGACCTGAAGAAGACCCGCGCCGACCTGCTTCAAGTGGTGAAGGAGGTCGACGAGCGCGTCGAGCAGGTCTTCACCGAGGCGTTCCGGGACACCGCTCTGCAGTTCGAGGGGGTCTTCAGCAGGCTGTTCCCGGGCGGGGAGGGGCGGTTGATCCTGACCGATCCCGACAACATGCTCACCACGGGTGTGGACGTGGAGGCCCGGCCACCGGGCAAGAAGGTCAAGCGGCTCAGCCTGCTCTCCGGCGGCGAGCGGTCGCTGACGGCCGTCGCGATGCTGGTGTCGATCTTCAAGGCGCGGCCCAGCCCGTTCTACGTCATGGACGAGGTCGAGGCCGCCCTCGACGACACCAACCTCCAGCGGCTGATCCGCATCATGCAGGAGTTGCAGGAGTCCTCACAGCTGATCGTGATCACCCACCAGAAGCGGACCATGGAGGTCGCCGACGCGCTGTACGGCGTGTCCATGCAGGGCGACGGTGTGTCGAAGGTGATCAGCCAGCGGCTGCGCTGAGGCATATGCCTTCAAGAAGTGAACTCAGGGCGCCACATGTGCCGTCCTTGTGTCTGTGATCTCACACCATTCTCGTGTTTGATTTTGAGTCTTGAAGGCATACGTTTCATCGGTGTTGGATTTACCTTCAGGTACCACCTATCTGGGGGTCCCCACGATGGAGATGAACGTGACCACAGCACAGGCACCCAAGTCAGGAGCCGGGACGGCTCATCCCGATCATCTCGGGCACGTCATCTTCATCGCGGCGGCAGCGGCGATGGGCGGCTTCCTCTTCGGCTACGACAGCTCCGTCATCAACGGCGCCGTCGAGGCCATCCGGGACCGCTACGACATCGGCTCCGCGGCCCTCGCCCAGGTCATCGCCATCGCGCTGATCGGCTGCGCGATCGGCGCCGCGACCGCCGGCCGGATCGCCGACCGCATCGGCCGGATCCGGGTCATGCAGATCGCCGCCGTGCTGTTCACCGTCAGCGCCGTCGGCTCGGCGCTCCCGTTCGCGCTGTGGGACTTCGCCCTCTGGCGGGTCGTCGGCGGCTTCGCCATAGGCATGGCCTCCGTCATCGGCCCCGCCTACATCGCCGAGGTCGCCCCGCCCGCCTACCGCGGCAGGCTCGGCTCCTTCCAGCAGGCCGCGATCGTCATCGGCATCGCCATCTCACAGCTGGTCAACTGGGGGCTGCTCAACTCCGCCGGCGGCGACCAGCGCGGTGAGCTGATGGGTCTGGAAGCCTGGCAGGTCATGCTCGGCGTGATGGTCGTCCCGGCCGTCCTCTACGGCCTGCTCTCCTTCGCGATCCCCGAGTCGCCCCGCTTCCTGATCTCCGTCGGCCGGCAGGAGCGCGCCCGCGAGATCCTGGCGGAGGTCGAGGGCGACAAGATCGACCTGCACGCGCGCGTGGCGGAGATCGAGCACGCGATGAAGAGCGAGCACAAGTCGACCTTCAAGGACCTGCTCGGCGGCTCCTTCTTCTTCAAGCCGATCGTCTGGGTCGGCATCGGCCTCTCGGTCTTCCAGCAGTTCGTCGGCATCAACGTCGCGTTCTACTACTCCTCGACGCTGTGGCAGTCGGTCGGCGTCGACCCGACGGAGTCGTTCTTCTACTCCTTCACGACCTCGATCATCAACATCCTCGGCACCGTGATCGCGATGATCTTCGTGGACCGCATCGGCCGCAGGCCGCTCGCCCTCATCGGCTCCGTGGGCATGGTGATCGGCCTCGGCCTGGAGGCCTGGGCCTTCTCCTACGACCTCGTCGACGGCAAGCTGCCGGCCACCCAGGGCTGGGTCGCCCTGATCGCCGCCCATGTCTTCGTCCTCTTCTTCGCCCTCTCCTGGGGCGTGGTCGTCTGGGTCTTCCTCGGCGAGATGTTCCCCAACCGGATCCGCGCCGCCGCCCTCGGTGTCGCCGCCTCCGCGCAGTGGATCGCCAACTGGGCCATCACCGCGAGCTTCCCGTCGCTGGCCGACTGGAACCTCTCCGCGACCTACGTGATCTACACGGCCTTCGCCGCGCTCTCCATCCCGTTCGTCCTGAAGTACGTCAAGGAGACGAAGGGCAAGGCCCTGGAGGAAATGGGCTGACCGGCCCCCCGAACCCGGGGAGAAGGGCCAAGTCCCCGCTGCCCCTCTCCCCGTACCCACGGCACACGCCGCCCCGGCTCACCCCCCCCGAGCCGGGGCGGCGTGTGCCGTACGGCACGGCGACGGTCACCAGATGACGATGCCCCCGCCCAGCTCCCGGGCGCGCAGCGCGGCCGCCTCGATGATGCGCAGCCGCACCTCCAGCTGCTCCCTGTGCTCCGTGAGGCCCCGCGGGTGCTGTGTGCGGGTGGCGATCAGTTCGAGATGCGTCCGCAACACCGCCACCTCCTCAAGCAGGGACGCCACCTCCCCGGCCTCCAGCCACAGGTCCCCGTCGGCCAGCACCGGCAGGAGCCGGGCCCCGAGCGAGCGCACCGCCTCCGACCCCCACACCGTGGTACGCCACACCTCGAAGCCGGCCGAGTCGTCCCACCCGTCCGGCACGTCCAGGATCCGCCGCTCGCCGTTCGTATCACGCAGGAACACGTCCACGCAGAGACTCATGGCCGCAGTCGATCACCCGGGGACGGGGCGGTCCAGGGGATACCGCTACGAATTCAGCTCGCCAGCCGCGGCAGCACCTCCTCCGCGAACAGCCGCAGGCTGCGCCAGCCCTCCTCCACCGGCATTCCGCCTGCCAGCGGGTGGAGTACGAGGTTGTCGAGATCCTGGGCCGTGCACTCTTCCGGGGTGAGGATGCGGTACACGCCCTCGGTGCGCAGGTCCTCGACCGTGGTCGCGGCCGAGCGCACCGCCGAGTGGACCCCGCCGCCGCTCTGCCAGGAGGCGTAGGTACGGGCCTCGTGCAGGAAGTGGCGGCCGTACTCGGACCACGTCCGGTCCGGGTCCTCGGCGATGTGCAGCAGCGGGGTCTCGGCGCCCGGCATCATCGTCCAGCCCTCGGTGCCGTACTCCACAAGGCGCTCCTTGTAGTACGACTCCAGCTCCGGCATGTGGGCGCTCGGGAAGAACGGCAGGCCCAGCCGCGCGGCCCTGCGGGCGGCGGCCTTCGACGAGCCGCCGACCAGGAGGAGGGGGTGCGGATCGGACGCCGGGCGCGGGGTGACCCGTACGGTACGGCCCCGGTACTCGAACTCCTCGCCCGTCCACGCCTTCAGTACGGTCTCCAGCAGCTCGTCCTGGAGCCGGCCGCGCTTCGTCCAGTCCACGCCGGCCCGGGCGTACTCCTCGGGCCGGTAGCCGATCCCGGCGACCGTGAGCAGCCGGCCGCCGCTGAGCAGGTCCAGTACGGCGATGTCCTCGGCCAGCCGCAGCGGGTCGTGCAGCGGGCCGATCACGGCCGACACGGTGACCGCGAGGCGCCGGGTCGCCCCCAGTACCGCGCCCGCGAAGACGAACGGCGACGGCAGCCAGTTGTTCTCGGCGCCGTGGTGCTCCTCGGTCTGGACGGTCGTGATCCCGTGCTCGTCGGCGTACCCGGCCATCTCCAGGGCGGCCCGGTAGCGGGCGCCGAGCTCGGCGGGGGTGGCGTCGGGGGCGACCAGGTTGAAACGTACGACGGTGACGGGCATGGGACCGATCCCCTTCGTCGGCGGTGTGGAGGGGACGGTAACTGACGAGTCGTCAGGTAGCCAGGGTGTGGCCGTGCGAGGTGCCGCCCGCAGACAATGGGGAGGGTGCGTCGCGGCCCACCGGATGGGCCGTGAGACACCCTGGGGACGCTGTTCCGCGTACCCGACGGCTTCCGCATACCGGTGCCGTTGTGACTCCGCCCCCGGGGGCTTCCCGGCCGACTTGCGGTGGGACGGCGGACCAGCCCGGCCCGGTGGGGCCTGTGGCCCCGTGTGGGCAACGAACGTCCGAGCGGTAGATCACGCCATACTGGACAGGCTATGGAAACCATCATCCTTGCTGTAGTCATCGCCGTGGTCGTGCTCGCGGTGCTCGGTGGGCTCGTCGTCGGCAGCCGGCGCAGGAAGCCGCTGCCCCCGCCTCCCCCCGCCGCGCCCGACATCACCGCGCCGCCGGCCGAGCCGCACGTAGGCGACGAGGCCGAGACGCCGCGCGACGAACCGCGCCGCACGATCGAGGAGGTGGACCTTCCCGACGGCGGCTCTACCGGGGTCGCGGTCGAGGAGCCACCTGTCGTCGAGGCTCCGCAGATCGAGATCCCGGAGCCCACCGCGGGGCGTCTCGTACGTCTCCGCACCCGTCTGTCCCGCTCCCAGAACGCCCTCGGCAAGGGGCTGCTCACGCTGCTCTCGCGCGAGCACCTCGACGAGGACACCTGGGAGGAGATCGAGGACACCCTGCTCACCGCCGACGTCGGTGTGGCGCCCACCCAGGAGCTGGTCGAGCGGCTGCGCGAACGGGTGCGGGTGCTCGGTACCCGCACCCCCGACGAGCTGCGCGCCCTGCTGCGCGAGGAACTGCTCGAGCTGATCGGCACGGAGGTGGACCGCACGGTGAAGACCGAGCCCGCGGACCGCAAGCCGGGCATCGTGATGGTCGTCGGGGTCAACGGCACCGGCAAGACCACCACCACCGGCAAGCTCGCGCGCGTGCTCGTCGCCGACGGCCGTACCGTCGTCCTCGGCGCCGCCGACACCTTCCGCGCCGCCGCCGCCGACCAGCTGCAGACCTGGGGCGAGCGGGTCGGTGCCCACACCGTGCGCGGCCCCGAGGCCGGCGATCCCGCCTCCGTGGCCTTCGACGCGGTGAAGGAGGGCAAGGAGATGGGGGTGGATGTGGTGCTGATCGACACCGCGGGCCGCCTGCACACCAAGACCGGGCTCATGGACGAGCTCGGGAAGGTCAAGCGGGTCGTCGAGAAGCACGCCCCGCTCGACGAGGTGCTGCTCGTCCTGGACGCCACCACCGGGCAGAACGGGCTCGTGCAGGCCCGGGTCTTCGCCGAGGTCGTCGACATCACCGGCATCGTGCTGACCAAGCTGGACGGCACGGCCAAGGGCGGCATCGTGGTCGCGGTGCAGCGGGAGCTGGGCGTCCCGGTCAAGCTCGTCGGACTCGGCGAGGGCGCGGACGACCTGGCGCCGTTCGAGCCGGAGGCGTTCGTTGACGCCCTTATCGGAGAGTGATCCACGGTCCCGGAACCGGGACCGCAGAAGCGCCCGTCCCCAAGATGCAGTTGGGGGCGGGCGCTTTGCTGTGTACGTCCGGGGAAGGGACGTACGGCCTATGCGCGTGAGCGGTGTGCCACGTACGCCAGGGTGCCGAGGAGCAGTCGGGCCTGCGGAGGCCGGGTCGCCGAGTCCAGGGCCGGGGCGCGCAGCCAGTGCACCGGGCCGAGGCCGGCCCGGTCGGAGGGCGGCGCCGAGACGAACGTACCGGGGCCGAGGCCGCGCAGGTCGAGGGCGGCCGGGTCGTCCCAGCCCATGCGGTAGAGGAGGCCGGTCAGGCCGGCGGCGGCGCCCGGGGCGACGAAGAACTGCGCGCGGCCCTCGGGGGTGACCGTGACCGGACCGAGCGGGAGCCCCATGCGCTCGAGGCGGACCAGGGCGCGGCGGCCGGCGGGCTCGGCCACGTCGATCACGTCGAAGGCGTGCCCGACCGGGAGCATCACCGAGGCGCCGGGGCACTCCGCCCAGGCCCTCGTCACGTCGTCCAGCGTGGCGCCGGCCGGGAGGCGCGGGGCGAACTCCAGGGGATGCGCGCCCGGTTCGCGGCACTCGGGACGGCCGCACGAACAACTGCCGGCCGAGGCCCTGGCGCCCGGTACGACGTCCCAGCCCCACAGCCCCGTGAACTCGGCGACGGCGGTGCACTCGGACGAGCGACCGCGCCTGCGCGCGCCGGAGCGGATCTCGCGAATGCCGCCGATCGTGAAGCCCATGCCCCCTCCAACGGGTTCGACGCATCGATGGTTACGTAACGGACTCATGCCGTAACTCTGCGTGCTTTCGGCGTCCGGCGGCCGCCTGTTGCAGGCGGCGTCCTGAAGCATTCCGGGTGGTGTGTTCGACTGCGCGCGCCCCTGAGTGCTCCGTTCCGCCCGCTTCCGGCCGTCATGTGTCAAGTGAATCGCCTACGGGTCATCGTTAGTTCATTCGAAGGGGTGGCGAATGGTGGCGTTTCCGGGATCGTCGTGGCTGAGGCCGTGATCGTAGGATTACTTTGAGTGTGCGGGTCCTGGGGGCACATGGCCTTGCGGGTATGCCGGAGGCAAGTCGCCTTTCCGTTCGAAGGGTGACAAGTACCGTACGGAGGGCCGTATTTACCGGCATTCTGATAAGGCTTGGCGCACTCGGTGACAAGTGGTCTCTAGGGATGGGGGCGTTCCAGTGAGCGGCAACGGCGGTAGCGGGAACAACGCTGCGAGCGCGGACAAGCGCTCGAACGAGCTGCTCACTTCGTGGTTCGTGCGCAGCGGCTGGTCGAAGGGTGAACTCGCCCGGCAAGTGAACCGCCGCGCACGGCAGTTGGGCGCCAACCACATCTCCACGGATACCTCCCGCGTGCGCCGCTGGCTGGACGGCGAGAACCCCCGCGAGCCCATCCCCAGGATCCTGTCCGAGCTGTTCTCCGAGCGGTTCGGCTGTGTCGTGTCCGTCGAGGACCTCGGTCTGCGCGCCGCCCGCCCGGTGCCCTCCGCGACCGGCGTCGACCTGCCCTGGACGGGCCCGCAGACGGTGTCCCTGCTCAGCGAGTTCTCGCGCAGCGACCTGATGCTGGCGCGGCGCGGCTTCCTCGGAACCTCGCTGGCCCTGTCCGCGGGCCCCACCCTCATCGAGCCCATGCAGCGCTGGCTCGTCCCCACGCCGCCCGCCCCGCTCCCGGAACCGGAGTCCGTCCCCACCAGCCGGGCCCGCGGCCGGCTGTCCCGGCCCGAGCTGGACCTGCTGGAGTCCACCACCGTGATGTTCCGGCAGTGGGACGCCCAGTGCGGCGGCGGTCTGCGCCGCAAGGCGGTCGTCGGACAGCTGCACGAGGTGACCGACCTGCTCCAGGAGCCCCAGCCCGCGGCCACCGCGAAGAAGCTCTTCAAGGTCGCTGCCGAGCTGGCCGAACTCGCCGGCTGGATGTCCTACGACGTAGGGCTCCAGCCGACGGCGCAGAAGTACTTCGTCCTCGCCCTGCACGCCGCCAAGGAGGCCGGTGACCGGCCGCTCGGCTCGTACGTCCTGTCCAGCATGAGCCGCCAGATGATCCACCTCGGACGGCCCGAGGACGCCCTCGAACTGATCCACCTCGCGCAGTACGGCAGCCGGGACTGCGCGAGCCCGCGCACCCAGTCCATGCTGTATGCGATGGAGGCCCGCGCCTACGCCAATATGGGCCAGCCCGGCCGGTGCAAACGGGCGGTGCGGATGGCCGAGGACACCTTCGCCGACGCGGGCGAGTGGGACGAGCCGGACCCCGACTGGATCCGCTTCTTCTCCGAGGCCGAGCTGTACGGCGAGAACAGCCACTCCTTCCGCGACCTCGCCTATGTCGCAGGACGCAGCCCCGCGTACGCCTCGCTCGCCGAGCCGCTGATGCAGAAGGCCGTCGAGCTGTTCGCCTCGGACGGCGACCACCAGCGGTCGTACGTGCTGAATCTGATCGGCATGGCCACCGTCCATCTGCTGCAGCGCGAGCCCGGGCAGAGCGCCCTGCTCGCCACCCAGGCCATGCAGGAGGCCAAGAAAGTGCGCTCCGAGCGCGTCAACACTCGTATTCGAAAGACCGTCGACAGCGCCGTACGCGATTTCGGTGATCTCTCCGAGGTCGTGGACCTGACCGAGCGGCTCACGATCGAGCTGCCGGAGACCGCCGAAGCGGTCTGACCAACGGGGTAAAACCCTTGAACCCCGGCCGCGGCCGGCCCTCCCGAACTGCCCGACTCGGCTCCCCCATGCCAGGTCATCGGAAGGCCGACCGCGGCCGGTTTCCTTCCCTCCCGGAAGGTTGCGCCACGATAACGATCCGCTCGGTGGACATCAGGCAGTTCACTCAGCCGTAACGTGCAGGGCGCCTTCGTCACGGTGGCGAAACAACGAGGGGCTTCCAACGAAACCGCGCTGCGTCAATCTCATGGCGCATAACCGGCCCACCCCTCATGACCGCTTTCTGGCTTCGCCCGCACGGGGCCGTACCTACGACGAGGAGACGCCGATGGCACCAGCCATCACGCTTGCCGCAGACAAGTTGTCTGCCGCCAACACAGGCTTCATGCTCATCTGTTCCGCTCTGGTGCTGATCATGACCCCGGGCCTCGCCTTCTTCTACGGAGGCATGGTCCGCGTCAAGAGCACCCTCAACATGCTGATGATGAGCTTCATCAGCATGGGCATCGTCACCATCCTGTGGGTGCTCTACGGCTTCTCCATGGCGTTCGGCACGGACCATGGCTCGATCATCGGCTGGGAGTCGGACTTCGTCGGCTGGACCGGCATCGACAAGGCCGACATCTGGTCCGGGTACACGATCCCGGTCTTCGTCTTCGCCGTCTTCCAGATGATGTTCGCGATCATCACGCCGGCCCTGATAAGCGGTGCGATCGCCGACCGGGTGAAGTTCACCGCCTGGTCGATCTTCGTCGTGCTGTGGGCGACGATCGTGTACTTCCCGGTCGCGCACTGGGTCTGGGGCACCGGAGGCTGGGCCTTCGAACTCGGAGTGATCGACTTCGCCGGTGGTACGGCGGTCCACATCAACGCCGGTGCCGCGGCGCTCGGCGTGATCCTCGTCATCGGCAAGCGCGTCGGCTTCAAGAAGGACCCGATGCGCCCGCACAGCATGCCGCTGGTCATGCTCGGCGCCGGTCTGCTGTGGTTCGGCTGGTTCGGCTTCAACGCCGGCTCGTGGCTCGGCAACGACGACGGCGTCGGCCCGCTGATGTTCGTCAACACGCAGATCGCCACCGCCGCCGCCATGATCGCCTGGCTCGCCTACGAGAAGATCCGCCACGGCGCGTTCACCACGCTGGGCGCAGCCTCCGGCGCGGTCGCCGGTCTGGTCGCGATCACCCCGTCCGGTGGCGCGGTCTCCCCGATGGGCGCGATCGCGGTCGGCGTCATCGCCGGTGTCGCCTGCGCAGCGGCGGTCGGCCTCAAGTACAAGTTCGGCTACGACGACTCCCTGGACGTCGTCGGCGTCCACCTGGTCGGCGGTGTCGTCGGCTCCCTGCTGATCGGCTTCTTCGCCAGCGGCAAGGGCCAGTCCGACGTCGAGGGCCTCTTCTACGGCGGCGGCCTGGACCAGTTCTGGAAGCAGTGCGCCGGTGTCTTCGCCGTCCTCGGCTACTCCCTGGTCGTCTCCGCGATCCTCGCCTTCCTCCTCGACAAGACCATCGGTATGCGGGTCAGTGAGGACGAGGAGATCTCCGGCATCGACCAGGCCGAGCACGCCGAGACCGCGTACGACTTCAGCGGCGCCGGTGGTGGTGCCGCCCGCAACGCAGTGCCCGCCGGTGCCGGCGCCGACAGCAAGAAGGTGGACGCATGAAGCTCATCACCGCCGTCGTCAAGCCCCACCGGCTCGACGAGATCAAGGAGGCCCTCCAGGCCTTCGGGGTCCACGGTCTGACGGTCACCGAGGCGAGCGGCTACGGTCGTCAGCGGGGCCACACCGAGGTCTACCGCGGCGCCGAGTACACGGTCGACCTGGTCCCCAAGATCCGCATCGAGGTGCTGGCCGAGGACGACGACGCCGAGGGTCTCATCGACGTCATCGTCAAGGCGGCCCGAACCGGCAAGATCGGTGACGGCAAGGTCTGGTCCCTCCCGGTCGAGACGGCCGTACGGGTCCGCACCGGTGAGCGCGGCCCGGACGCGCTCTGACGGAAGAACAGAACAGGAGTCGCTGGGTGACGAGTACGGACGTGCAGAGCGAAGCAGAGGACTCGGGACCCAGCGGCTACGCGGCGGCCCGGCTGCGCCTCCTCACCGAGGGGGCGCGGACCGGGCCGCCGCGCCGTGCTGCCCTCTCCGAACTGACGGACGAATGGCTTGCCGGGCTGTTCACCGCCGCCTCCCAGGACGTCAAGGGCGTCTCCCTGGTCGCCGTCGGCGGCTACGGGCGCGGTGAGCTGTCCCCACGCAGCGACCTCGACCTGCTGCTCCTGCACGACGGCGGAGACCACAAGGCGGTCGCCGCCGTCGCCGACCGGCTCTGGTACCCCGTCTGGGACCTCGGCCTCGCCCTGGACCACTCCGTGCGCACCCCGGCGGAGGCCCGTAAGACCGCCGGGGAGGATTTGAAAGTCCAACTCGGTCTCCTGGACGCCCGCCACCTCGCCGGCGACCTCGGGCTGACCGCGGGACTGCGCACCACCGTCCTCGCCGACTGGCGCAACCAGGCGCCCAAGCGCCTGCCCGAACTCCAGGAACTGTGCGCCGAGCGAGCCGAGCGCCAGGGCGAACTGCAGTACCTGCTGGAACCCGACCTCAAGGAGGCCCGCGGCGGCCTGCGGGACGCCACCGCCCTGCGCGCGGTCGCCGCCTCCTGGCTCGCCGACGCGCCCCGCGAGGGTCTCGACGACGCCCGCCGCCGGCTCCTCGACGTCCGCGACGCCCTCCACCTGGCGACCGGCCGGGCCACCGACCGCCTGGCCCTCCAGGAGCAGGACCAGGTCGCCGCCGAACTGGGCCTCCTCGACGCCGACACCCTGCTGCGGCAGGTGTACGAGGCGGCGCGCGTCATCGCCTACGCGAGCGATGTCACCTGGCGCGAAGTAGGGCGCGTACTGCGCTCGCGCGCCGTGAAGCCGCGGCTGCGCGCCATGCTGAGCGGTGGAAAGCCCGTCCCCGAGCGCTCACCGCTGGCCGAGGGAGTCGTGGAGCAGGACGGCGAGGTGGTACTCGCCCGCGCCGCACGCCCCGAACGCGACCCCGTGCTGCCGCTGCGCGCCGCTGCCGCCGCCGCCCAGGCCGGCCTCCCGCTCTCCCTGCACGCCGTACGGCGCCTCGCCGCCACCGTGCGCCCGCTGCCCACACCCTGGCCCGCCGAGGCCCGTGAACAGCTCGTCACCCTGCTCGGCTCGGGCCGGCCCACCGTCGACGTCTGGGAGGCGCTGGAGGCCGAGGGCCTGATCACGCAGCTGCTCCCCGACTGGGAGCGGGTGCGCTGCCGGCCGCAGCGCAACGCCGTGCACATCTGGACCGTCGACCGGCACCTCATCGAGACCGCCGTCCGCGCCTCCGAGTTCACCCGCCGCGTCGGCCGCCCCGACCTCCTGCTGGTCTCCGCCCTGCTGCACGACATCGGCAAGGGCTGGCCCGGCGACCACTCCGTGGCCGGCGAGATCATCGCCAAGGACGTCGCCGCCCGCATCGGCTTCGACCGCGCGGACGTGACGGTGCTCGCCACGCTCGTACGGCACCACCTGCTGCTCATCGAGACAGCGACCCGGCGCGATCTGGAGGACCCGGCCACCGTCCGCTCGGTCGCCGAGGCCGTCGGCTCGCAGAGCACCCTCGAACTGCTGCACGCGCTCACCGAGGCCGACGCGCTGGCCACCGGCCCCGCCGCCTGGTCCTCCTGGCGCGGCTCGCTCGTGGCCGACCTGGTCAAGCGGGTCGCGGCGGTCCTCGCCGGGGACGAACCCGACGAGCCCGCGGCCGCCGCGGCGACCACCGCCGAGCAGGAACGGCTCGCCATCGAGGCCATCGCCACCGGCAGCCCCGTCCTCGCCCTGCGCGCCCAGACCGAACCGCCCACGGAGGAGCAGCCCGTCGGCGACCCCGAGCCGCTCGGCGTCGAGCTGCTCATCGCCGTACCCGACCAGGAGGGTGTGCTGCCCGCGGTGGCCGGCGTACTCGCCGTGCACCGGCTGACGGTCCGCACCGCCGAACTGCGCGCCCTGGAACTTCCGGACGGTGTCGAGGGCTCCGTCCTGCTGCTGAACTGGCGGGTCGCCGCCCAGTACGGCTCCCTGCCCCAGGCCGCCCGGCTGCGCGCCGACCTCGTCCGCGCCCTGGACGGCTCCCTGGACATCGCCGGACGGCTCGCGGAACGCGACGCGGCCTACCCCCGGCGGCGCGGCGTCGTGGCGCCCCCCGCGCGCGTGACGGTCGCTCCGGCGGCCTCCCGGCACGCCACGGTGATCGAGGTCCGCGCCCAGGACGCGCCGGGCCTGCTGTTCCGGATCGGTACCGCGCTCGACGACGAGGGGGTGCGGGTGCGCAGCATGCACGTCAGCACCCTGGGCGCCAACGCGGTCGACGCGTTCTACGTCACCGGCGCCAAGGGCCTGCCCCTGCCGCCCGACGAGGCGGGGACCATGGCGCGCAAACTGGAGGAGACCCTGCGGGGTTGAGGCCGGCGCAGGGCGGAACCGGGTTGCTTCGGCCCGACCGTGACGTGGTTCTGCCCCGCCGGGATACCCTGGAAGACGCTCACACCGCCACCGACCCCGAGGACCGACGCCGCCGTGTTCGATACTCTCTCCGATCGCCTTTCAGCGACCTTCAAGAACCTGCGCGGCAAGGGACGGCTCTCAGAGGCGGACATCGACGCCACCGCGCGGGAGATCCGCATCGCCCTCCTCGAGGCCGACGTCGCCCTGCCGGTCGTCCGTACGTTCATCAAGAACGTCAAGGAGCGTGCCCTCGGCGCCGAGGTCTCCAAGGCGCTGAACCCCGCCCAGCAGGTCCTGAAGGTCGTCAACGAGGAACTCGTCACGATCCTCGGCGGCGAGACCCGTCGGCTGCGGTTCGCCAAGACCCCGCCCACCGTGATCATGCTGGCCGGTCTCCAGGGTGCCGGTAAGACCACCCTCGCGGGCAAGCTCGGCCGCTGGCTGAAGGAGCAGGGCCACTCGCCGCTGCTCGTCGCCTGTGACCTCCAGCGCCCCAACGCCGTCAACCAGCTCAGCGTGGTCGCCGAGCGCGCGGGCGTCGCGGTCTACGCGCCCGAGCCGGGCAACGGCGTGGGCGACCCGGTGCAGGTCGCCAAGGACTCCCTGGAGTTCGCGAAGTCCAAGGTCCACGACATCGTGATCGTGGACACCGCCGGCCGGCTCGGTATCGACGCCGAGCTGATGCAGCAGGCCGCCGACATCCGGGACGCCGTCTCGCCCGACGAGATCCTCTTCGTCGTCGACGCGATGATCGGCCAGGACGCCGTCAACACCGCCGAGTCCTTCCGTGACGGCGTGGGCTTCGACGGCGTGGTGCTGTCCAAGCTCGACGGCGACGCACGCGGCGGCGCCGCCCTGTCGATCCGGCAGATCACTGGCAAGCCGATCATGTTCGCGTCGAACGGCGAGAAGCTCGAGGACTTCGACGCGTTCCACCCGGACCGGATGGCCTCCCGCATCCTCGACATGGGTGACCTGCTCACCCTGATCGAGCAGGCGGAGAAGACGTTCAGCCAGGAAGAGGCCCAGAAGATGGCCTCCAAGCTGGCGTCCAAGAAGGGCCAGGACTTCACCCTGGACGACTTCCTGTCCCAGATGGAACAGGTCAGGAAGATGGGCTCCATCTCGAAGCTGCTCGGGATGCTGCCCGGCATGGGGCAGATCAAGGACCAGATCAACAACCTCGACGAGCGTGACGTCGACCGCACGGCCGCGATCATCAAGTCGATGACCCCCGGCGAGCGCCACGACCCGACGATCATCAACGGCTCGCGCCGCGCCCGTATCGCCAAGGGCTCCGGTGTCGAGGTCAGCGCGGTGAAGGGCCTGGTCGAGCGGTTCTTCGAGGCCCGCAAGATGATGTCCCGCATGGCCCAGGGCGGCGGCATGCCGGGGATGCCCGGGATGCCGGGCATGGGCGGCGGCCCCGGCCGGACGAAGAAGCAGCCGAAGCAGGCCAAGGGCAAGCAGCGCTCCGGCAACCCGATGAAGCGCAAGCAGCAGGAGCTGGAGGCGGCCCAGCGCCGCGAGGCCCAGGCGCAGGGCGGCAACGCGCTGGGACTGCCGCAGCAGGGCGCGCAGGACTTCGAGCTGCCGGACGAGTTCAAGAAGTTCATGGGCTGAGCCCGGGGTTCATGAGCTGAGCCCACCCGTCGCTGCGCGTGCCAAGGGTTGGTCTGTGTCGTAACGTCCCGATATGACCAACCCCGCGCCGCCACGGAAGTCGCCCGACCAGCCCTGGCGTACCGAGGGCACCCCCGAGGAGCCGCAGAAGCGGCCCCCGGGCGGGCGGCGGATACGCGGCGGCTGGTGGGGTCTGGCGCTCACCGCGCTGCTCGTGTTCCTGATCGCCAACATCGCGCTGTCGTTCTTCGACGAGGACGACGGGCCGACCGTCTCGTACACGGAGTTCGGCAAGCAGGTCGACGCGGGCAACGTCAGCAAGATCTACGCCAAGGGCGACGCCATCCAGGGGCAGCTCAAGAAGGAGCGGAAGAACCCCGACGGCGGCGAGGAGTACACCAAGTTCCACACCCAGCGGCCGTCCTTCGCCGACGACCGGATCTGGGAGGAGCTGACCAGGAACAACGTCACCGTCACGGCCGAGCCGGTCGTCCAGCACCGCAGCCTCCTGGCCAATCTGCTGATCTCGCTGGCGCCGATGGTGGTGCTGATCGCCGTGTGGGTGTTCGTCGCCCGGCGGATGCGCGGCGCCGGGCCGGGCGGCGTGGGCGGCATGCTGGGCCGCAGGGGCCCGCCCAGGCCCGTGGAGCTGATCCCGGGGGAGAAGCGCACGACCTTCGCGGATGTGGCCGGAATCGACGAGGTCGAGGGCGAGCTGAACGACGTCGTGGACTTCCTGAAGAACCCCGACGCCTACCGCCGCATGGGCGCCAGGATGCCCCGGGGCGTGCTGCTCGCGGGCCCGCCCGGCACCGGCAAGACGCTGCTCGCGCGGGCGGTCGCCGGAGAGGCGGGGGTGCCGTTCTTCTCGGCGTCGGCCTCCGAGTTCATCGAGATGATCGTGGGCGTCGGCGCGTCACGCGTGCGTGAGCTGTTCGCGGAGGCCCGCAAGGTGGCGCCGTCGATCATCTTCATCGACGAGATCGACACCATCGGCCGGGCCCGCGGCGGGGGCGGCGGAGTCGGCGGCCACGACGAGCGCGAGCAGACCCTCAACCAGATCCTGACCGAGATGGACGGCTTCTCCGGCTCGGAGGGCGTGATCGTCGTCGCGGCCACCAACCGCGCCGACGTCCTGGATCCGGCACTGACCCGCCCCGGCCGCTTCGACCGGGTGGTGATGGTCTCGCCCCCGGACCGCGGCGGCCGGGAGGCCATCCTGGAGATCCACACCCGGGACATCCCGCTCGCCGAGGGCGTGGACCTGGCGCACGTCGCCCGCACCACCCCCGGCATGACCGGCGCCGACCTGGCCAACCTCGCCAACGAGGCGGCCCTCCTCGCGGTCAAGCGCCAGCAGGACCGGGTGACCCAGGGCGACCTCTCGGAGGCCCTGGAGAAGGTCCAGCTCGGCGCGGAACGGCCGCTGGTGATGCCCGAGGACGAACGGCGCAGAACGGCCTACCACGAGAGCGGACACGCCCTCCTTGGCATGCTCCAGCCGGGCGCCGACCCCGTCCGCAAGATCACCATCGTGCCGCGCGGACGCGCGCTCGGCGTGACGCTGTCGACACCGGAGGCCGACCGGTACGCGTACACCGAGGATTACCTGCGCGGCCGGATCATCGGCGCCCTGGGCGGGATGGCGGCCGAGCAGGTGGTCTACGGGGTCGTCACGACCGGTGCCGAGAACGACCTCGAACAGGTCACCAACATCGCGCGCGGCATGGTCGCGCGGTGGGGCATGAGCGAGCGCGTCGGCCGGCTCTCCGCCCTCCCGAACGACGCCCAGCAGGCCTACGGGCTCGCCGCCGCCCCCGGCACCCTCGACGTCATCGACCACGAGATGCGCCGCATCGTCGACGAGTGCTACGAGGAGGCGTGCCGCAAACTGCGCGACCACCGCGGCCAACTGGACGCCCTCGCCCAGGCCCTGCTCGCGAACGAGACGCTGGAGGAGGCGGACGCGTACCGCATCGCGGGCATCGCGCGGCTCCACAAGGAGCACGCCGGTTAGGGCGTGCGGGCGATCAGGTAGCGGAACACGTTCGGCATCCACACCGTGCCGTCCGGCCGCCGGTAGGGGTGCAGCGCCTCCGTCAGCTCCTTCTCGATCTGCTCCTGGCCGGTCGCCACGATCGCCGCGTCGCACAGACCGGTGGACAGCAGCCCCCTGACGGCGCTCTCGACGCCGGCGTAGCCGAAGGGGCAGGCCACCCGGCCGGATCCGTCCGGCCCGAGGTCCGCACGCCGGGCGACCTCCTCCAGGTCGTCGCGCAGGGCAGGGCGCAGCGCCTGGTGTCCCGGCGGTTCGGCCCGCCCCGCGACCGCCCGCAGCACGGCCGAGGTCGCGCAGCGCTCCGGCGGGCCCCAGCCGGCCAGCACCACCGGCGTGCCGGGCTCGGCGAGCGGTGTCGCGGCCGTGAGCACACCGGCCAGCCCCTCCGCGTCGTCCGCGAGGCAGCCGATCGGTTCGAAGGCGGTCACCAGGTTGTACGAGGGTGTCTGCGAGCCTGCTGTGTCCTCGGCCAGTGAGTCGGTGAGCCGGACGCCGCCACGCGTGTGTGCCCGTGACGCCCCGGTGGCCAGCCGTTCGTGTGCGAGGGCCAGCCGCTGCGGGGAGGACGGCTCGACCCCGGTGAGGGCCGCGCCTCTGCGGGCGGCCATCAGCAGGGCGAGCCCGGAGCCGCAGCCGAGGGCGAGGAGCCGGGTGCGGAATCCCACGTCCAGTCGCTCGTAGACGGCCTCGTAGAGCGGGACCAGCATCCGCTCCTGGATCTCGGACCAGTCACGCGCGCGTGCACCCAGGTCCGCGCGGGGCACCGGCCCCGCCTGAGGAAGGTGCTGCCGCACGAGCACAGGTGTCATGAATAAGCGCCCCAATCCGCCGAGTGGTTGTCGTCGTGCTTGATCGGGTGGCCCCCGTGCAGTGCCTCGCACTTCCCCCGTAAGCCAGGTAACTCCCCGTTCGCGGTCGCGTCCAGGGGTCACGGGTGCCCGGTTGTGCGGCGGCTGCGCCAGTGGCGAGAATTCACATCCCGGCAACCTGGACCCGTACCATCTCGCCATGGCCAAGGCTCCGGTGCTCACTCCGCGGGCGGACGACTTCCCCCGCTGGTACCAAGACCTGATCAGCAAGGCGGAACTCGCCGACAACGGTCCGGTGCGCGGCACGATGGTCATCCGACCGTACGGATACGGCCTCTGGGAGCGGATGCAGGCGGAGATGGACGCCCGCATCAAGGAGACCGGTACCGAGAACGCCTACTTCCCGCTGCTGATCCCGCAGTCGTACCTCACCCGCGAGGCCGACCATGTCGAGGGTTTCGCACCGGAGTTGGCCGTGGTCACCCACGGCGGCGGCAAGGAGCTGGAGGAGCCGGCGGTGGTCAGGCCCACCTCCGAGACCATCGTCAACGAGTACTTCTCGAAGTGGGTGCAGAGCTACCGCGATCTGCCCCTGCTGATCAACCAGTGGGCCAACGTGGTCCGTTGGGAGCTGCGGCCCCGGCTCTTCCTGCGCACCTCGGAGTTCCTGTGGCAGGAGGGGCACACCGCGCACGCCACGTACGAGGAGGCCCGTGACTTCGCCGCGCGCATCCAGCGCGAGGTCTACGGCGACTTCCTGACGAACGTCCTCGCCATGGACTTCGTCTCCGGCCGAAAGACGGTGCGGGAGCGGTTCGCGGGGGCGGTCAACACGCTCACCCTGGAAAGCATGATGGGCGACGGCAAGGCGCTCCAGATGGTCACCAGCCATGAACTGGGCCAGAACTTCGCCAAGGCGTTCCACACCCGCTTCTCGTCGAAGGACGGCTCGCAGGACTACGTCTGGCAGACCTCCTGGGGCTCGACGACCCGCATGATCGGCGCCCTGGTGATGACCCACGGTGACGACGACGGGCTGCGGGTGCCGCCGCGGCTGGCGCAGATCCAGGCCGTCGTACTCGCGGTCAAGGACGACGAGGCGGTTCTGGCCAAGGTCCGCGAACTCGGCGACCGGCTGAGGGCGGCCGGCATCCGCGTCCGGGTCGACGACCGCACCGACCTCCCCTTCGGACGGCGCGCGGTCGACTGGGAGCTCAAGGGCGTGCCGGTACGTGTCGAGGTCGGGCCGCGCGACCTGGAGAACGGCACGGTGACACTGGTCCGCCGGATTCCGGGAGGCAAGGAGGCGGTGGCCGTCGACGGCGTCGTCGACCTGCTGCCCGGGCTGCTCGAGGAGGACCAGGCGCTGCTGCTGCGGCAGTCCCGTGAGCGCCGGGAGTCCCGGACGGCGGACGTGGCCACCATCGGGGAGGCCGTCGAGGCGGCCGGCGCCGGCCAGTGGGCGCGCATCCCGTGGGCGACCCTGGGCGCGGAGGGCGAGACCCGGCTCGCCGAGCACGCGGTGACCGTACGGTGTCTGGTCGCCGAGGACGGGTCGGTGCCGGACGACGAGGACGCGCCCGGTAACGTCGCCGTTGTCGCGCGCGCATACTGAGACGCGGCGCTCCGGCGCCAGAGCGGCCGAAACGCCCCTTGCGCCCCGCCCTACTCGCGGTCCCCGGCGTGCGGACAAGGCGTACGCGCCGGGGCGTACGGGGAACTACGCACCACCTTGGTACGAGCTGTGAAGCTTCTCCGCAGATCAGCGCACCCGCCCTCGTCTCCACGCATCAGTGCCAACTGACGGGTACGTGCAAATTATTTGGGATGCCCCGGAATAGGAACACAGCGGCACCCCCGCTCGTTGTGATTACGTGAGCACGACACAGACACCACCTGTTCTCGCCGCAGAGCTGGCACAGGCGTGGGCCGACATTCAGCGGTACCACCCCGAGTTGCCCGATCTTGCCGCGCCAGAGTCCCTGATCGGGGAGTCGTCGTCCGCCTGCGGTCACGAGCTCTCCTTCGAACGACTGCTCCATGAGGCAGTCCATGGCGTCGCCGCCGCCCGCGGCGTCCGCGACACCTCCCGTGCCGGCCGATACCACAACCGCAGATTCCTCGCGATCGCCGAGGAGCTGGGCCTGGACCACCCCGAGGAGCCGCACCCGAGCAGCGGCTTCTCACTGGTCACGCTCAACCCAGAGGCCAAGCGCCGCTACCGCCCGACGATCGAGCGCCTGCAGCGGGCCCTCAAGGCCCACACGGCGGCCACCTCCGCCGACAACACCACCCGTGCCTTCCGCGGCCCGGCCGCCCGCCACGGCTCCTCCGGCGGCGGCGTCCGCGTCAAGGCCGTCTGCGACTGCGGTCGCAACGTCCGGGTGGTCCCGTCGGTCCTGGCCCAGGCACCGATCGTGTGCGGCGGCTGCGGCAAGCCGTTCCGCATCCCGGAGATTCCCGAGATCGCGGGCGCGGCGTAACCGCGGACGTCCAGCACCGGCATCTCGTGGCTGCCGGTTCGTCCCACTCGGTGCGGGGGTCCGCCCCCGCACCGCCGGGTGCTCCTCAGTCATGCCCGCGCGGCCCCTCCGGGACGGGCGACCCGCCGGGTGTGGCACAATGGCAAGCTGTACTCGACAGTCGCACAGGACCCCTCTCTCCTCCGGCTGACGCGTCCATCGGGCACTCGGGTACCGCAACCCCACGCGGTCGTCTCGCGTGCCCAATCACGTCAAATCCAGGAGAACCCACTCCCGTGGCAGTCAAGATCAAGCTGAAGCGTCTGGGCAAGATCCGTTCGCCTCACTACCGCATCGTCATCGCCGACTCCCGCACCCGCCGCGACGGCCGTGCGATCGAGGAGATCGGCAAGTACCACCCGACCTACAACCCGTCGGTCATCGAGGTGGACGCCGACCGTGTCGCGTACTGGCTGGGTGTCGGCGCGCAGCCGACCGAGCCCGTGCTCGCCATTCTGAAGAAGACCGGCGACTGGCAGAAGTTCCGGGGCGAGCCCGCCCCGGCGCCGCTGCTGGTGGCCGAGCCGAAGAAGGCGCGCCCGTCGTTCGAGGCCCTCGGCGGCGACGACGAGGGCAAGGGTGAGGCGATCACCCAGAAGAAGAAGGCCGAGAAGAAGGACGAGGCTCCGGCCGAGGCTTCTTCTGAGTCGACCGAGGCCTGAGCATGCTCGAGGAGGCTCTCGAGCACCTCGTGAAGGGCATCGTCGACAACCCCGACGACGTGCAGGTCGCCTCGCGCAACCTGCGTCGGGGGCAGGTGCTCGAGGTCCGGGTCCACCCCGACGACCTCGGTAAGGTGATCGGCCGCAACGGCCGCACCGCACGCGCCCTGCGCACCGTCGTGGGCGCCATCGGCGGTCGCGGAGTCCGCGTCGACCTCGTCGACGTGGATCACGTCCGCTGACGCTTGTTGCAACCGGCTCGGGCCGGGGAGGGCCACTGGCCGTCCCCGGCCCGCGGTCGTATGACCGGTCGTATGAACGGAGATCCACAGAAGTGCAGCTGGTAGTCGCTCGCGTCGGCCGTGCCCATGGCATCAAGGGCGAGGTCACCGTGGAGGTGCGCACCGACGAGCCGGAGCTCAGGCTGGCCCCCGGCGCCGTACTCGCCACCGATCCCGCCACGGCGGGACCGCTCACCATCGAGACCGGCCGCGTCCACAGCGGCCGTCTCCTCCTGCGCTTCGAGGGCGTCGCCGACCGCACCGCCGCCGAGGCCCTGCGCAACATCCTCCTGATCGCCGACGTCGACCCGGAGGAGCTGCCCGAGGAGGAGGACGAGTACTACGACCACCAGCTCGTCGACCTCGACGTCGTCACCAAGGACGGGCTCGAGGTGGGCCGGATCACCGAGATCTCGCACCTGCCCTCCCAGGACCTCTTCATCGTCGAGCGCCCGGACGGGAGCGAGGTGATGATCCCGTTCGTGGAGGAGATCGTCACCGAGATCGACCTGGCGGAGCAGCGGGCGGTCATCGACCCGCCCGCCGGTCTGATCGACGATCAGGCGGAGATCGCCTCCTCACGGGAAGAGTCCTGATGCGCCTCGACGTCGTCACGATCTTCCCCGAGTACCTCGACCCGCTGAACGTCTCCCTCGTCGGCAAGGCACGCGCGCGTGGACAGCTGAACGTGCGGGTGCACCACCTGCGGGAGTGGACCTACGACCGCCACAACACGGTCGACGACACTCCCTACGGCGGCGGCCCCGGCATGGTCATGAAGACCGAGCCCTGGGGGGAGGCCCTGGACTCCGTCCTCGCCGACGGCTACGAGACGGGATCCCGCGGTCCCGCCCTCGTCGTGCCGACGCCCAGCGGCCGTCCGTTCACCCAGGAACTGGCCGTCGAACTCTCCGAGCGCCCCTGGCTGATCTTCGCGCCGGCCCGCTACGAGGGCATCGACCGGCGGGTCGTCGACGAGTACGCCACCCGGATCCCGGTCTACGAGGTGTCCATCGGCGACTACGTCCTCGCCGGCGGCGAGGCGGCCGTACTCGTCGTCACCGAGGCCGTGGCCCGGCTGCTGCCCGGTGTCCTCGGCAACGCCGAGTCCCACCGCGACGACTCCTTCGCGCCCGGCGCCATGGCGAGCCTCCTGGAGGGGCCCGTCTACACCAAGCCGCCCGAGTGGCGCGGCCGGGACATCCCGGACGTCCTGCTCAGCGGCCACCACGGGAAGGTCGCCCGCTGGCGCCGCGACGAGGCCCTGCGCCGGACCACCGCCAACCGGCCCGACCTGATCGAGCGCTGCGCACCCAAGGCCTTCGACAAGAAGGACCGCGAGATGCTCTCCATCCTGGGCTGGGCACCCGACCCCGAGGGTGAGCCGTACGGTCGATTTTGGCGCAGGACCGAGGGCATGGAAGAATAGGCCGCTGTTGTCCGCAGTCCGGCGTGCGCCCCTGCCACAGGGGGACACGACGCCCGCCCCGACGCGTACGGCAACCCCCTGGAAACCTAGTTCCCGCTGATGACCTGTGGCATCGGCGAAGAAAGCAGACGAAATGTCTCACCTGCTCGACTCCGTCGACGCCGCGTCGCTGCGCACCGACGTCCCGGCCTTCCGCCCGGGTGACACCGTCAACGTCCACGTCCGCGTCATCGAGGGCAACCGCTCCCGTGTGCAGCAGTTCAAGGGTGTGGTGATCCGCCGCCAGGGTGCCGGCGTCCGCGAGACCTTCACGGTCCGCAAGGTCTCGTTCTCCGTCGGCGTCGAGCGCACCTTCCCGGTGCACACCCCGATCGTCGAGAAGATCGAGCTCGTCACCCGCGGTGACGTCCGCCGCGCCAAGCTGTACTACCTCCGTGAGCTGCGCGGCAAGGCCGCGAAGATCAAGGAGAAGCGCGACAACTGAGCGCGCACAGTGGATCAACAGTTGATCCACTGAGCACTCTCGGGTGATCCACAGAGGGGCCGGATAGCATCTGGCTTCGATGGACACCGAAGCTCAGCCGACGACGGAGCGCGACCGCTCCTCCCGCCACGATCCCGTGGCCGTGGAGGACCGGTCGCGTTTCGCGTTGGTGGCGCGGATCACTCAGCGAATCACGCACGGGATCCCGGGCGGCAGGATCAGCCTGTCCCTGCTGGTCTGCCTGCTCTTTTTGCTGGTTCTCAACGCTTTCGTGGTGCAACCGTTCCAGATTCCCAGCGGATCCATGGAAAACGGATTGAGGATCGGCGACCGCGTTCTCGTAAATAAGTTGGCGTACCGTTTCGGTGCCCAGCCGCGGCGCGGCGATGTCGTTGTGTTCGACGGCACCGGGTACTTCGGGAACTCCGACTACGTCAAACGCGTCGTGGGGGTAGGCGGAGACCACGTGGTCTGCTGCGACAAGGAGGGGAGGATCCGGGTGAACGGCCGGTCGGTCGACGAGTCCGCGTTCCTGTATCCAGGCGACAGCCCGTCCACGGTCGACTTCGACGTGGCCGTACCCGAGGGCACCCTGTTCGTCCTCGGCGACCACCGCAGCGTCTCCAGTGACTCCCGCGACCACCTGGGCTCACCGGGCGGCGGCATGATCCCGGTGTCCGACGTGATCGGCCGCGCCGACTGGGTCGTCTGGCCGTACGGACACCTCACCCGGCTGGCCCGCCCGGGCGCCTACGCGCCCGTGCCCGACGCGGAGGGCGCCCATGGGTAACCGCGGCAGGCCGCGCGGAGTCCCGACCTCCGCCGTCGACCAGCTCCTGCCCACCGGCGTTCGGCGCACCTCCGGCTCCGCGGGCTCCTCCGGCGGGCGCACGCGCGCGGAGCGGCGCAAGCTCCAGCGCAAGGTCAAACGCAAGCGCCGGCGCTCGGCGGTCCGGGAGATACCGCTCCTGGTCGGTGTGGCCGTACTGATAGCCCTGGTCCTGAAGACCTTCCTGCTGCAGGCCTTCGTGATCCCGTCCGGCTCCATGGAACAGACGATCCGGATCGGCGACCGCGTCCTGGTGGACAAGTTCACCCCGTGGTTCGGATCCAAGCCGCAGCGCGGGGACGTCGTCGTCTTCAAGGACCCCGGCGGCTGGCTCAACGACGAGACGACCACGACGAAGAAGGACGACCCCGTCGTCGTCAAACAGATCAAGGAAGGGCTCACCTTCATCGGTCTGCTGCCGTCCGACAACGAGAAGGACCTCATCAAGCGGGTCGTCGGAGTGGGCGGTGACCATGTCAAGTGCTGTGACTCGGAAGGACGAGTCACCGTCAACGACGTTCCCCTGAACGAGGGAAGCTATCTGTATCCCGGGAACACCCCGTCCGACGCCGCGTTCGACATCACCGTCCCCCAGGGGCGGCTGTGGGTGATGGGCGACCACCGGGCCAATTCCGCGGACTCCCGCGCCCACCAGAACACGGACTACGGCGGAACCGTCTCCGAGGACGAGGTGGTCGGACGCGCCATGGTGATCGCCTGGCCGCTCGGACACTGGGTGCGTCTCAAGGAACCGCAAACTTTCTCTTCACTGACCGGCTCGACCACCACGGCGGTATCGAGCGCCCAGCAGTCGCATAGGGTTGCCCCGGACGATCCGAACGGAAGCGTCCGACAACTCCCGACCCCTGCGGAACTCCCGCTCGTTATGGGAGTGGTGGGCCTGCGCCGCGCATGCGGCAGGCGGTGGCACGGAGTGAGGAGTTGGCGTGGGGGATGTGGCGGTTGGCGCACGGTCCGGGCACGAGGGCGAGGAGCACCGCGGGCAACCCGTGGAAACCGCCGACCCGGCTGGGGACGGCGCCGTGACCTCCGGGAGTGACCCCGCGGCGGGCGGCGAGGGCCCCCCGGTGGACGAGCCCCCGGGAACCGGCGGCGGCGACGGTCCGGGCGATCAGACCCCGAAGGCGAAGAAGCCGCGCTCCTTCTGGAAGGAGCTGCCGATCCTGATCGGCATCGCGCTCGTCCTCGCGCTGCTCATCAAGACGTTCCTCGTACAGGCGTTCTCGATCCCGTCCGCGTCGATGGAGAACACCCTCCAGGAGGGCGACCGGGTCCTCGTCGACAAGCTGACCCCGTGGTTCGGGTCCGAGCCCGACCGCGGCGAGATCGTCGTCTTCCACGACCCGGACCACTGGCTGGCCGGCGAGGCCACCGCCGAGCCGAACGCCTTCCAGACCGTCCTCAGCTGGATCGGCCTGATGCCGTCCGCGGAGGAGAAGGACCTGATCAAGCGGGTCATCGGCGTCGGCGGCGACACCGTCTCCTGCAAGGGCACCGGCCCGCTCAAGGTCAACGGCAAGGCGCTCAACGAGCCGTACGTGTACCCCGGGAACACCCCGTGCAGCCAGGACGACCAGGGCGGTCAGTTCACCGTGAAGGTCCCCAAGGGCTCCATCTGGGTCATGGGCGACCACCGCCAGAACTCGCGCGACTCCCGCTACAACCAGTCGGACAGGCACCAGGGCATGGTGCCCGTCGACCAGGTCGTCGGGCGCGCCATCGTCAAGGCCTGGCCGATCAACCGCTGGGGCACGCTCCCGGTGCCGGACACCTTCGACCAGTCCGGCCTGAACAACCAGTCGGCGGGTGCCGCAGCCCTCACGGTCGCCCCGCAGGGCCTGGCCCTCGCCGGGACGGCCGGGACCGTTCCGCTGCTTCTGTGGCGGCGCAGGCGGGTGAACGCGGCGGGGTCGACCCGCTGAATGCTCACGGGGCCCGTGTAAACCCTTCACCAAGCTTCCGGCCATGGGCGGGGAGGAAGGGCTGACCCGGTTCGGTACCGCCGGGTAGGGTGCGGATCCATGGGCGAGAGCACGACACGTACGGCCCCGCGCAGCGGCGGTGGCACCAGCAGTGGCCCGGTGGGCAGCCGGACCGGACAGCGACTGTCCGGACTGGTCGTCGCGCTGGGCCTTGTGCTGTTCCTGGGCGGCTTCGGCTGGGCGGCCCTGGTCTACCGGCCGTACACCGTGCCCACCAGTTCCATGTCCCCGACCATCGAGGCCGGATCCCGGGTGCTCGCCCAGAAGGTGGACGGCGACCAGGTGCGCCGCGGTGACGTCGTCGTCTTCACCGACAAGACCTGGGTGAGCAACGCGCGCGTGGTCAAGCGGGTGGTCGCGGTCGGCGGCGACACCGTCTCCTGCTGCACCAAGGGCAAGCTGACCGTCAACGGCAAGCAGATCGACGAACCGTATCTGCCCGAGGGCAGCAAGGCCGAGATCACCGACTTCGGCACCGTGACGGTCCCCGAGGGCCGGCTCTTCCTCCTCGGCGACGAGCGCCAGGGCTCCCTCGACTCCACCGCCCATCTCACGGACGCGGCCAGCGGCACGGTAGCCCGCAGCGCCGTCGAGGCCCGTGTGGACGCCGTCATCTTCCCCTGGAAGGGGCTGCTCAAGCGCCCCTCCGGCTTCGAGACGCTGGGCGCGATCTCGCAGCCCGGGCCGCTGCGTATCACCCTGTGGATGATCGTCGGCGGCACGGTGATGATCCTCGGCGGGGCCGCGTACGGGCCGGTCGCCAAGCGGGTCGGCGGGCGGCGCAGCCGTGTCGGGACCGGGCCGGGGCCGGCACATGTCTCCTGAGCCGGTGTCTCCTGAGCCGGTGTCTGCCGAGTCGGTGGACGTGGGTGGTCTGCGGAAGGTCGCCCGGGTCGTGCTGCTCGATCCCGAGGACCGGATTCTGCTGCTGCACGGCCATGAGCCCGACGATCCTGCCGACGACTGGTGGTTCACACCCGGCGGCGGGGTGGAGGGCGCCGAGACCCGGGAGCAGGCGGCCCTGCGCGAACTCGCCGAGGAAACCGGCATCACCGACGTCGACCTCGGTCCGGTGCTGTGGCGGCGGACCTGCTCCTTCCCGTTCGCCGGCCGCCGCTGGGACCAGGACGAGTGGTACTACCTGGCCCGTACGACAGTGACGGCGACCGGTGCCACCGCGCTGACCGAGCTGGAGCGCCGCAGCGTCTCCGGAGCACGTTGGTGGACCTGTCAGGAACTGACGCGGGCGCATGAGACGGTGTATCCGACCAGACTCGCCGAGCTGCTGCGCAGGCTGCTCGACGAAGGCGCCCCGGCCCGACCCGTAACCCTTGACACGGAAATTGTCTAGCGGCTCACGGGACTGGCGCACAATGGGGGAATCGCACGGCTGAAGGGGAACATGCCATGAGCGCCGAGGACCTCGAGAAGTACGAGACCGAGATGGAGCTGAAGCTCTACCGGGAGTACCGCGATGTCGTCGGTCTGTTCAAATACGTGATCGAGACCGAGCGCCGCTTCTACCTCACCAACGACTACGAGATGCAGGTGCACTCGGTCCAGGGCGAGGTGTTCTTCGAGGTGTCGATGGCGGACGCCTGGGTCTGGGACATGTACCGGCCGGCCCGCTTCGTGAAGCAGGTCCGGGTGCTCACGTTCAAGGACGTGAACATCGAGGAGCTGAACAAGAGCGATCTGGAGCTGCCGGGCAGCTGATGGGCGGCTGGCCGGAAGCTGAGGGGACTCCTTGTGGGTGACGGAGTTGTCCACAGCCTCTGAGTTGTCCACCAAGATCCATTCCGTGGTGGCGGATGCGTGAGCGTGGGTGCCGGAGGTGGTGCCGACATGAACGCACGAGGTGCGATGGGCAGGTACGGCGAGGACGTGGCCGCGCGGCGGCTGTCCGAGGCCGGTATGACGATCCTGGAGCGCAACTGGCGCTGTGGGAGGACGGGCGAGATCGACATCGTCGCCCACGACGGGGACGCCCTCGTCGTCTGCGAGGTCAAGACCCGCAGGGGAGGCTCCTTCGAGCATCCGATGGCCGCGGTCACCCCGGAGAAGGCGCAACGGCTGCGCGATCTCGCCGAGCGCTGGATCCAGACCCACGGCGGGGCCCCGCCGGGCGGTGTCCGGATCGATCTGGTCGGCGTCCTGCTCCCCGACCGCGGCGCACCCGTCGTGGAGCATGTGCGGGGGGTGGCCTGAGATGGGCTTCGCGCGTACGTGCTCGGTGGCGCTGGTGGGCGTCGAAGGTGTCGTCGTCGAGGTCCAGGCGGACCTGGAGCCCGGGGTGGCGGCGTTCACCCTGGTGGGGCTGCCGGACAAGAGCCTGACGGAGAGCCGGGACCGGGTGCGGGCGGCGGTGGTGAACTCGGGCGGCGAATGGCCGCAGAAGAAGCTCACCGTCGGACTCAGCCCGGCGTCGGTACCGAAGGCCGGGAGCGGCTTCGACCTGTCAAGTAGTGGTTTGTGACGCTTTTAAGGCTTAAAATTTGTGTATGCAGAATGAGGGGCAAATCGGCATACGTCGCCACGCCGTGATCTACTGCCGGATCTCCGACGATAGGGAAGGTAGACGAGAAGGCGTCGACCGGCAGGAGAAGACATGCCGCCAGCGCGCCGCCCGACTTGGCTGGGACGTCGTTGAAGTCCTCATCGACAACGATATCTCGGCATACTCGGGAAAGCGGCGCCCCCAGTACGAGCGCATGCTCGACCTGCTCCGCACCGGCCAGGCTGACGCCGTCCTCGCCCTGACCTCCCGCCGGCTCCAGCGCAACTGGCGTGACGCCTTCGACTTCCTCGACCTAGTCGAGCAGAAAAGTATCGCTGTCGAGCTGGTCAAGTCCGGCACTGTGAACCTGTCCACCGCCGATGGTCGCCGCGAGGCCCGCCGCAAGGCTGTCGATGACCAGCACGAGTCCGAGGAGATCGGCGAGCGGGTCCGCGACGCCAAGGCGGATGCTGTCGCGCAGGGCATCTACCGTGGCGGCCCGCGCCCCTTTGGTTATGAGGCCGACGGCGTCACCATCCGCGAAGAAGAGGCGCGATGGATCCGCTACGCCACCAAGGCGATCATCGACGGCGAATCCCTGCGGTCAATCTGCCGCACCCTGGCGCATGAGGGTGTGCGGACCGTGCCGCGCCGTAAGCGCCTGCCCGACGGCAACCGCACTGAGCCCGTTAGCCGGGACTGGAAGCCTGAGGAACTGCGGAAGATGCTGCTGCGGGCCCGCAACGCAGGTCTCCTGGAGGTCACCGTCAAGGACAAGGACAGCAAGAAGAGGTCCGAGATAGCCGGCCCCGCCGTGTGGCCGCCAGCCCTGGACGGCGACCGGGACAGGGCCGAGGAAGTGTGGCGTGCATGCAAGACGGTTCTGGAGAACCCTGCACGCCGTACGACGACGGGCAATGGCCGTGTATGGCTCCTCAGCGGTCTGGCGCGGTGCTGGTGCGGTTCTACTGTCCGCGCCTCCACAACGGGCGTAGGAGGCCTCAAAAAGGCCATGGAGAGCGGCAAGACGCACCGCCCCGCCTACCGGTGCTACGCGGTCCCCAGTCATGTCATTCGCGAGGCTCATGCGCTCAACCGGCACATTGAAGACCGAGCCATCGAACGGCTCTCCCGGCCGGATGCCGCAGAGCTGCACCTGCAACCCGTCCGCGACACTGAGCCGCGCGAGGACCTAGCGGAAGAAGCCCAGAGACTTCGAGTCAAGCTGGACGGTATCGCCGCTGATTACACCCAGGACCTCATTACCCGGGAGCAGATGCTGGACATGACTGCAGGCACCCGGGAACGGCTGAACACGGTCACGGTGAAGATATCCGGTCGAGCTTCCACGTCTGTTCTCGCGGCCCTCCCGCTGGGCGACCCCGAGGCGGTGGCGGAGCTGTGGCCGACGCTGCATCTCGACCGGCGGCGGCAGGTGGTCGACGCGTTGATGACCATCGTGATTGGGAAAGCACGGAGGGGACGCCCCCTGGGCTTCCGGCCGGGTGTCGATAAGTCATATTTCGACCCAGACTCGATTGTGATTGATTGGAATCCACCGTCGTAACGACGGTTACCCGTTATGACGCCGATGCGAGAGCGTAAAAAGAACGGCAGGCTGTTTTTTGGCTGTGCGGGTTTTGCGGTGGACCGGGCCGAGCGCCAGCATTAGATAGCCTTCCAGGGGGGCGCTGAATCGCGATGAACGCCGGGTCGACATAACCTCTTTTAGGAATGGCATGGGATTCCATATTTGGCGTAGAATTACGCTATGACGAATAGTGTTGATGACCCTCCATTAATATCTACCCTGAAAAATTCTCTGCGTGCCTTGCGGAAGAATCGGGGTTGGTCCCTCGGTCAGGTTGCGGCCTTGGCCCGCATGAATGCGTCTCATCTGGCAAAGGTTGAGCGGGGAGTAGCGGGGATCAGCGTCGACGCGCTCGCCCGGCTGGCTGTCATCTATGACCTCACGGATCTCGCGGAGCAGCTGTCCCCGTTCTTGCGGGACAAGTCGTGAACGCCGCGCAGTCGGCGCAGACGTATGCGGACATGAGAATCCGGCAGGCGGAGCAGGCTGGCGACGTCGCCGAAGCTGACCACTGGCGCCGGGTGAAGGCGGACGTGGATAAGGCGCCGCCGTTGGGGCCGCGGCAGAAGGCCCTGCTGCGTTCGCTGCTGTCGGGGCCGGGGGAAGTAGAGCGCCGGGCTGCCTGATTTCCAGGAGTGGCTGGTGCCCCCAGGCTGGCATCGGATGAAGTCAGGGCTGGTTTCCGCATCCGGCAAGTGGGTGCTTGCGCTTCTTGTGGAGAAGCACGCTCTATCGCCAGCTAGATCAAGGTAAAGATTCGGTCATGGAGATAGCCGAGACGTCCGGTTTGGTGCCCCATGTAACTTTAGCCTACTAGTGTAGATAAAAATAGCACTATGGAAACTTAATAAGTATCAGTGCAGAATGAGGGCAGTCACTCGATGAGGGGATATCGAAATTTCTGTTACCCGAAGTTTTTCTATGCCTGAAGCTCTTTCGCAAGCATTGGATGGCGGAGCCCAGCACAAGGGTGTTCCTGCGTCCCAGGTAGTCCGTTGGGCTCTCAGGGCGTACCTGATGAATCTCGGTGCGGAGATTAAGCTGGGCAACGCGCGCAACGAGCCGGCGTTGGATCTCGGCAGCACCTTCGCAACAGGGGAAGGCGTTAGTGACGCCGAGTTGGCAGCGGCGTGGACGCGACAGTAGGGCCTCTGCCCAACCCCCCTTCAGGGGTTGGGCAGGTGGATAGGTGTGAGCCCGGGCGGGGCATCGAACCCCGCCGAAGGGCCTGGCGGAGATGACCTGTGTGATTGGGCCTCCGCAGTTCACTGTTCGGCCGAGCCGCAATGGACGGCAACCGCCGGTATCCAAAAGTGATCACACGCGGAAAGGTTGAGACGATGATTCAGCAGGTAGAGGCCCACTTACCGGGCCTGGGTCGGTGTGAGGTGTTCGAGGTGGAGTACAAGGGCGACGTGGTGCGCGTCGTCCTGGACGCCGACTGGCGGGGAGTGTGGCTGGTTCAGCGGTCCAGACTGGAGCGGTTCGTTCCGGCGGACGATCCGGGGCTGGCGGAGTTGCTGCTCCGCTGCGGATTCTTGCTGTAATTCGCTCTGGCGTTACCTGATTGCGTTCCTGGGTCGGAACGAGACATAGGCCCTGTCGAAGCGGCCGTAAGTAGTGTAATAGCTTGCGATCGCTCCGCCTGTTACAAATGCGTCATTTTGGCAATGTTGGAAACGGGCCATTTCCCGGGCTTTCTTTGTTTTGCGCTGCGGTACATGATTGCGGAAACAAGGAAAGGGAAACGGCTATGGCACTCGAAAAAAATCGCAACATCCGGATGACGGTGGATCTCTCGAACGCCCTGGATCGAGCCGCCGAGCACAAGGGCATGAACGCCTCACAGGTGGTGCGCCTGGCGCTCCGCTCGTACCTGATGGGCGTTGCCGATGAATTGAAGCTCAGCAACGGGCGACTGGCCGCCGTGCAACTGTCTAACGCCGTCCAGGGCGATATGGGCACCGTGACCGAGGCTGGCGTCAGCGACGCCGCCCTGGTACAGGCCTGGGACCGTACGTACGGCCGCCGCTAAACAGGTACACAGAAGACCCCCGGTGAAGGGAGGGAAGTCCCAAATCTCCGGGGGTCTTCTTGGCCACTGGACGTGATCTACCTAAGGAAAGGATATCCGGCGATGCCCCGCCTTACCAAGGTACAACTGGAGGCAGTGCAGCGGGCCGACCAAATGACTCCGCAAGAACTTGAACAGTTCATCGAGTTGGAGACGGAGCCTTTACCGGCGCCACGGAGTTCATGGGAGCCCGTCGACCTGGCCGCAATCCTGGACGGCACGGCCGAGCCGATTCTGCCCACGGTCGGACACCGCACTGACGGCATCGGCCTGTTCTATCCGGGCCGTACTCACTGGGTCGCGGCGGAGTCGGAGTCGGGGAAGACCTGGTTCGCCCTACACACCTGCCGTCAGGAGATCGAGCGCGGGAACGTCGTGATGTACGTCGACTTCGAGGACGACGCGGCCGGTGTCGTCGGCCGGCTCCTGGTCCTCGGTGCCGATCCGGCAGAGGTGGCGGCTCGGTTCCTGTACGTCCGGCCGGAGCGCAAGCCGTCGGATATCGACATGCTGGCGTTCCGCGCGCAGCTGCTCCACGTGCGCCCGGCACTGGTCGTGGTCGACGGGGTGACCGAGGCCATGAGCGTGTTCAACCTGGACCCGTTGAAGCTGGACGACGTACCGCAGTTCACCCAGCGGTTGATCCGGCCCATGACGGAGGCCGGGGCCGCAGTGGTCGCCTTGGACCACGTGGTGAAGGCATCTGACAACCGGGGCCGGTACGCGATCGGCTCCGCCCACAAGCTGAACGGCCTCAATGGGGCCATGTATGTCCTCGAACCGGTGGCCAATCAACCGATCGGTATAGGGGTGACCGGGCGCACTCGCGTCCGGATCTCCAAGGACCGGCCCGCTCAGATCCGTAGGCACGCGCTGCCGGGCCGGTCCGGCTCTCTCGCCTGGTTCGCGGACCTGGTGGTGGAGTCGCACGACGAACGGCACGCCACGGTGCGGCTGTACCCGCCCGTGGACCGCCAGGACGACGACGCAGCCCAGGCCGAGAACGGCAAGGAACGGCAGCTGCGGGTGGAGGTGCTGGCCGTTCTGCAGAAGGCTGGCCGCCCCCTCAACGCCTCGGAGGTGAAAGAACGGGTCCGGGGACGGGCACAAGACAAGGTGCGTGTCCTGGCGGAGCTCGAAGATGAGGGCTTGGTCAACGTTTCCCCTGGTCAGCGCAACGCGAAGCTCTACAGCTTTCCCGTGACTGCTCTGTTCGATGGCTGAGCCGTTCCCGTTCCCCACCTGTT
This sequence comes from Streptomyces vulcanius, assembly GCF_042653945.1. NCBI lineage: Bacteria > Bacillati > Actinomycetota > Actinomycetes > Kitasatosporales > Streptomycetaceae > Streptomyces > Streptomyces vulcanius. The sequence continues at coordinate 252,869 of NZ_JBHSFK010000013.1, forward strand.
CCCACCCGTTCCCGGAACAGCGTTCCCGTTCCCGTTCCCACCACCCCCTTAGGGGTGGGAACGGCGGAACGGAACAACTCACGGAAGGACAGACCATGCAGAGAGACGAGTTGCTAGCCGACTATGACGCGGCCCGCACGGAGCTGGACCGCGCGAACCTGGAAGCGTTCATGATCCGGCGCCGGATACGCCAGGCACAGCGTTGGGTGACGGAGACCGAGCGTGCGCTGACGGAGGCCGGGGTCAAGCCGTACCGCCCGCAGGCACCGAGGAAGTGTGATCAGGGAGAGGCTGCCTGATGCGCCTGCCGAGCATCGAGCGTAAGGCTCGCCTTCAGGCCGAGTACCGGGCCGCCGTGTACGAGCTGGCTCTCGCGGACCAGACCGACGACGAGCGGAGGAAGAGGATGGCGCACTGGAGGGTGACGGAAGCTGTCCAGGCGTTGCGGTCCATCGGCATCAACCCGATCCGGGCCCGATAGGTCCGCAGCGGTGCCTCCCCAGGCCGACGGTGTACTGGTACTTCACCTGGTGGCACGACGACGGCACTGTTGAACGGATCCATGACGCCCTGCGCGGCAAGGTCCGTGAAGCTGATGACCGCGACGTGGAGCCGAGTGCGGGCCTGATCGACTCGCAGTCCGTCCGCACGGCCGACACGGTTCCCGCGGCCACCAGAGGCTTCGACGCGGGCAAGAAGGTGAAGGGCCGCAAGAGGTTCATCGTCACCGACACCCTCGGCCTGCTCCTGGCCGTCCACGTCGTCGCGGCGAGCATCCAGGACCGCGACGGCGCAAAGCGGCCCTTGCTGTGGACCAGGCTCGACCACCCCAGCGTCAAGAAGGTCTGGCCCGACCAGGGCTTCGCCGGCCGCCTGGTCGAGTGGGCCGCACAGATCCTCGGCCGCGACCTGGAGATCGTCCGCAAGGACCCTGACCAGCGCGGCTTCCAGGTCCAGCCCAAGCGGTGGGCGGTAGAGCGTACCCATCCTCGTGGCTCACCGCCCACCGGCGCCTGGCCCGGGACTACGAGACCAGTCCGGCCCACGCCGAGACGATGATTCGATGGGCCATGATCGGCGTCATGGTCCGTCGGCTCACCCGGGGCCGTGCTGCGACGCGTCCCGGCCCACGACCGCTCGTGCGGCACTCCTCGTAGACAACCTGCCAGCCTCTCGCCGTGACAGATGCTGTCGGCGAACTACAGAGCCATAAACCCCTCAGCCCCACGTTTCAGGGCAGGCGGCACGTCGGCCAACTCCAAGACGATCAGGCGGACATCCCGCTCGAGTTCGGGGGACCCGCTCCAGACTTCCGCACTTCTGGTGAGCACGGCGGCCAGCAGATCGCCCTCGTACATGTCGCCTTCCGCCAGTGGGTCGACCCGGAGGACCTCCACCGCCAGGGGCAGGAGATAGGCAAGGCCCACGTCTTGCCTGATCAGCAACCGCATGTCCTCAACCGTCAGACCGCCGATCGGCTTGCGCCGAAGCCCGCGCACGGTCGCCATCAGCCGGGTTTCACCGCCCGACGGGACCGACCAACGGTCGCGCTCAAGCTCCTCTAGGGAACGGTCACGGTTCACGAGGCGAGTCACCGACCGATCGTCCCATGTCAGATCTCAAACGCGGTCTCAGTTTGCGAGATGAGCTGATTGCCTGTTTACGGGCTATTTTGTGCGCTTCACCCGGTTCGGCAACGAGAGTCCCTATCGGTCTTAAACAGGGGTCGCGATCGCATGCCATCTTCCCTGACCTGTGGGCAATGACGGTGGCAATCAGGCCGGTTCGAGATCGTGCTGGCTGTAAATAAATCGTTGACAAGCGGTAGCTGTGATCTTTAAGGTACTTTACCTGCTGTCCGAATTGGGCCATTGACAGGTTCCCTTTGATTTGGCCACCCTTTCGGCGGCGTGAGAACAACTGAGGGGGGACTGTGTATTCGATGCTAAGGCCGCATGGCCGATCGAGAAGAATATCGTTAACGGTGATCCTCGCTGCTGCGGTGAGTCTATTGCTGCAGGGTGCGGTTTCCGTTCCTGCCAGTGCTGAGCCATCTTCCGGCCGGACCATTAACGTCTTTGTTTCTCCGCGGTTTGATAGCCAGGCGGAGAAGAAGCAGACAGCGAAGCGCCTCATGGCGGGTGTTTCGCCTGGCTCAATTGGGCTCAAGAACCCGAATTCTTTCAAGTCGAAAGATCCCGCCAGTATCTTCGACAGTCCGGTCACGCCGGCGCGGGATGACGTGCGCGCTGACCAGTCGGCTGCCCGAACCGCGGTGACTGCGACTGGGGAGACGGCCGCGGCGCCATCTCGGGACTATGACAGTGCGGCCATGCGGTCGATGACACGTGAAGAGTGTCTGGCCAATGCGGGCCCGGTGTCGCTGCCGGGGCAGAGTCCTAACCAGTGGGTGAAATCCCGTTTCGCGGTATGCAACGTGGGGACGTTCTACGCGGTTCTCAATTCAAACGGGGCGCCGGTCGGATCTGGGTATTTCACGGCAGTGCAGAGAATAACCGTCCCCTCCGGGACGCAGCGAGTTGCCGAGATTCAGTGGGACTTCTTCGGCGGTGGGGCCGAAGGATTGCTGGACCCCAATACCCTCCTCATGACACCGTCGCTGCGGGCCCCGATCGAACCTACGGGTATCACGTGGCAGAGCAGTGGCAACAATGTCGCAAGTTTCATTTGGAATCGAGCCTTCGGATATTCCGGAGTAAAGCTCTTTGCCTCATACCGGACCCGCGCGAATGCGGGTGAAGGATACACCGGACCTACCCATGCACCTGCCAATCATTTCTACGGATTCTTCACGCTAACGCTGAACGGTCAACAGCCGGGGTTCGCAGCACTGGATCGCGTGGAGCTGGCTACGTTGGGTGCGCGTTGGGACAATGCGTCCTACCTCCCCAACTACCTGGGCGATGACTCAGAGACCGGCGGCGGAGTCACCCTTCCGTACGCCATCCCGCTGGAATACAGTCTCAGCGGCAATGAGGCCGCTGTCGCACAACATGTCAGGGACGCCTGTGAAAACCCTGATCTGACGTTTCCGCGAAACGGCACGAAGAGCGTTCCGGGGTGTTCTCCGGACCGTCCCCTGCACCGGCTCAAGGATTCAACGCGTGCACTGCGAAACCGTGCTGTGAAAAATTCTGCCTGTATCGAACAGGACCCCGACTACGCCAGCAAGGAAAAGGAGTGCGACGAGTTCCCGTTCGCTTCTGTCTACGAAGGGGCCGCCCAGTACGAATGGACTCCGAAGCAGGACTGGGAGACTAACGTCACGCCGGACAACTGGTCGGCACGGCCTATTCCTAGCTCGGATAACCAGTCAGCAGGCGGACTACTGGGCGACTTCTACACCAAGAATCGTATTCTCGACACGTTCGACGACGGTTTCTGGGTCAAGACCGTCGGAACGGACGACGGGAGTCCCGAAGAACCGCCGGTGCCGGCCTCGCCCGTCGCGTCGCCCGCGCCGGGAGCCAGCGGGCAACCTGGTGCTGCAATGACGAACCTGGATCTGTCCAACGGGAACCGCAGGGCGCAGGTAGCGGGACTGCCCGACTGGCGCTTCGCGGGATACCAGGCCGGAGGGGCGCCGCTGCCAGGTGAAAGTGAGATCAACACCAATGCTGCGTGCGATGTCACCGCGCAGGAATTGGCCGGCACATATGGGGTGGTCGCGGGTGACGGGGCCGACGACACCGGGGGACTCCAGCAGGCGATCGACTACGTCAAGGCGCAGTGCTCGCCTACGGCATTCCACAACAAGATGAGCAGGATCACGCTACCAGCCGGTGTCATCAACGTATCTCGCCAGATCTCTGTTGATGCCGACTTCCTGCTCCTGCGAGGCGCCGGGGCCGACCCCCAGACGGGAACGCGCTTCGTGTTCCGCCCCGATGAGAACACTCGCTATGACACCGTCCTTCAGGACGGCACCATGTGGGACAAGGACGCAATGACGTCCGGGCCGGACGCAACCGGCGGTTGGATCTGGCCCGGCCGCGGCCTGTTCCGGGTCCAGTCCCGCGATGTACACCCGGACTACCTCAGCGATTACAACAGCGCCCCGGCCAACCGCAAGGATCTCTTCGAGGGAACCGTCAACGTGCACTGGAAGGCCGGTGTCAAACTCCGCAGCAAACCCGGCGACACCGGATTCGCCGCCCGGGCTGGCGACAAGGTCGTCTACCTCGACAGCAAAGCCAAGATGACCGGCTGGCAGAACCACCTGTGGATCAACATCCGGGCGGCCAACACCCGGAAGTTCTACGACCAGCAGCAGGCCGTCCCGACGGAGTATCCGCTGCAGAACATGCACATGCGGCAGCAGATCTTCAGGATCGACGGCATCGACACCACCGCCAAGACCGTGACGCTCCTGAACCCGCTGGAATTCGACGTCCCGGTGAACTCCACCTCCGACGGATCCGAGGCCATCGACGGGAAGACATACGACTCCAAAGCGTCCCCATTGGTAGACCCCGTCCTGGGCGTCGGTTTCGAGGACTTCTCCTTCACCCAGGACATGCCCTCCCTCAACCCCGCCGACGCGGTCCACAACTACGGCAACATGGCCCCCGCCTACGCCATGCACGGCATCGTCTTCAAATGGGCGGTCAACTCCTACGTGCGCGGCGTCCGCGCCGACATGGTCGGCTCCCACCCGATCGTGACCGAGGAGGCCGCCCAGCTCAGCATCATCAACAACCAGCTCAACGGTTCCTGGAACAAAGGCAAGGGAGGCAACGGCTACTTCCGCGGGTCACGCGTCTGGAACTCGGTCTTCGCCGGGAACACCACCCGTAATCTGCGCCACTTCACCCTGCAGTGGTCAGCCTCGGGCAACGTGGTCATCGGGAACAGTTTTGACTCCGACCTGAACCTGCACGGCGGCTGGGAACGCAACAACCTCTTCGAACTGAACAGTGTCGCGGTCCCCTTCGCCCACCGGTCCGGGAACTGCCTCAACAACTGCGGCGACGAAGTCGGATCCGACCCGGACGACGCGACCTGGTACCCCATCTGGTGGGGAGCCGGAAAAAAGGCCGTAAAATGGTCCGGATCGTCGGGACCACAAAACGTGTTCTTCAACAATGAGATGCTCAAAGAAGTCAACCCCGACTCAGACACCTGGGTGAACTACTACCCGGTGCGGTGGAAGGTCTACCAGTTCGGCTGGGACGGAGCAGGATGGCAGCATCTGTCCGCCGGACAGTCGTCGATCCGTGACTGGCAAGGCAACGAGTTGCGCTACTACGGTGCCAACTCCGGCGTGGACGACACTCTGACGGACGACCAGAAGTCCCTGTTCCTGAACAGCGTTCCGACCAGCTAGGCCACGGCACACCTCGCCTGGGCAGACTCCCGACGGCCCCCACCGTGATCAGCGGCGGGGCCGTCGGCAGACTGCGGGGTACGGAGCCGAAACAAAGCGTGGACCCCGTCAGCACCGGTGGACCATACTGGCGGGCATGGCATGGAGAACAGATCATCTAAATGTGGATTACGGTCAATATTACCTCTGTGAATGGGGCAGCCTCCCGGACCCCGAAGAGATTCCGAGGATTCTGCAGGGGAACACACTCGTGGGGGCTGGGAGCGGATATCTGACCATTATGTCGGGTACCCATAGCGGCTATATCGATCTGACCATCGAGTGCTTGCAAGGTGAGCCGACCCAGAATTTTGAAGAATGGGAATCAGTCGCGGACGTCAGCTATCACAGCCGTAAAGGAGTGTTGTTCCCTCTCGTCTGGGCAGGAGATACTCTGCGCGAAGCCGGAAATCTGGCCCACAGTGGCGTCGGTTGGTACCGAATCCGCGTCCATACCCGCGGACGTGACCAAGGAAAAAAGCTCAGCGCGATGCCCGAAATACCTGACCACCCCGTCGAAAAACACCTCATCACCATCTGGCCTGCGCCCCCCAAGCGCGAGAAGGTCCACAAGATTGAGGACCACTACGGTCTAAAGCTCTGGGACCCGTCAAGAAAGCCAGCGCCCCCCGTTGAGTAGGAGCGATGCGCTCTCAGCTCAAGCTGTGAGAGGGCGTTTGATGTAGCCGAATTGATGCTTATGCCCTATAGGGCCCTCGCCAGGTTGGTGTGGTCTCGTCCGATATGCGCTTGGCGAGGTTGTCGATCGACGCGACATGGATCATGGCTTCGGAGCTGACGGCGAGGGTCTCGTAGTCGCGGACGAGACGGCGGTGCATCATGATCCAACCGATACTCCGTTCCACTCTCCAGCGCCTTTTCGCGACTGAAACCCTCGAACTCCGGGGTTTCTATTGCGGCCGCACCAAAGCTGCAGAAAATTAGACGCGCATGTGGCAAGTGGACGGACGAGATGGCTTAAGTATGTGCGTGTCAGACGGCGCGGAGGCTTGCGTGCGTCCGGGTCTACTCAGCGTGAGTTGAGCGCCCGCTGCGCCGTGTTGATCACATTCTGAGCGTCGGCTCCATACACCGCTGACTCCTGCAAGGTCTTCCAGACCCTCAGGTACGTCGCGACCGTGGCGTCATCGTCCATCCATAGCTCCGCATGCCAAGTCTCGGTAACCACCTGCTTGTCGTCGTAGAGCCAGAAGCCCGCACCTGGTGGCAGCTTCATCGCGGCACTGAAGGGGACGATGCCCAGCTCAACATTCTTGAGCCCGATCACGCCGGACAGGTAGGACAGTTGGACGGCTAGGTCCGCTGGCGGGCAGACGAGATGCCGCAAGACCGCCTCCGACAGGATGATGTGGTACTTGCGGCCCGGCTCGTACAGCAGGCGCTGCCGTTCCATACGGGCGTTGACAGCGTCCTCAAGGTCGTCCGTCCGCGAGCCGTGCAGCCCCGCAAAGTGTCGAAGAATGGCGCGCGCGTAGCCGGGAGTCTGGAGGATGCCCACAATCCAGGACGACTCCCATGCCCTCAATACCGTCGCTCTGGCCTGTGCCTGGTTGTGCGCCGCCTGCACCGGGCGATGACCCGCGGCCAGTTGGCGCTTCCATGATCGGATCTGGGACTCGAACCCGTGCAGCCTGGCGAGGACTTCCTCGTGCGCCTCGGGCTGGCCGACTGCTTCCGTGTACAGGCGTAGGTCTTCCGGTGTCGCCGTCTGCTTGCCCAGCTCCAGCTTGGAGACTTTGGAGGCCGGCCAGCCCAGGCGTTCGGCGAGCTGCGCTCCGGTGAGCCGACCAGCAGGCGCCGTCAGCCGCAGTTCCCGCAGTCGCAGCCCGAGGCCTTCGCGCGCCTGCTGGTAGTCGGTGCTCAACGGACGTTCCTACCTACTCCTCGGTCGCTACCAAGACCGCGAACTGCTCGTACGGCACGGCATAGTGCCAAGCCGCGTCCCAGGCCTGGAGGTAGCGGTTCACGGCCGCGGGCTCGGTGATGAGTTCGGCCCCGAACAGATTGTCGGCCTGGTCGAAGACGAGCTGGGCAACCAGCCGCGAGTCGAACACCCAGAAGTCCTCCTCTGGCAGAGCCAGGCGCTTGGCATCCTCGCGCGACAGGTTATGGATCTTCTCGCCGAGCGCGGTGTTCTTCTCGGCGTACGCCAGAAGGTAGCGTTGCCCAACCGTCGCCGGGTGGTCGACGATGCGGACCCGCTCGATGCGGGCGCCTTCCGCGACCTGGCGGCGGATCGTGTGGCACCAGGGAGTGTCCATGTCCCAGGTGGGACGTTCGCCGCGAACGAACTGGGTGTAGGTCTTGTCTGCCTCGTCGGAGGCGTAGCGACGGCGCGTCTCTATGCGTCGCGCTGTGTGCCTGAAGTTCTCGAAGAGCTTGCCGAACGCGTCCAGGTCGACGATCCGCGGTGTCTCGTCGCGGGGGCCGAAGTCAACCAGCGTGTTGCGTGGCACGACAACCGCGACTTCCCGTTCGGGATCGAAGTATTGGAGCTGCCGGAGGTCGTCGGGGTCGGTGATGGGGCGTCCCTGGACGATGACCTCGCCGGAGTCGAGATCCTCGTGCACTGCTGGGCACCCGCCTTCGCCGCTGCCGGTGCCGTTGAAGCGCAGTCGTCGGGCCATGCTCGTTCCCTTCGTTGGGAGCTGATCCACCAAGCATCGCCAGGTGTGTCGGCCGGAGACCAGACCCTCCTTCTATTCTTGCGAGAAATTTCGAGATAGGAGGACGCATCCAGGAGAAAGAACGAGAAATCTGTCTCGCGCGGGGCAACATGCTCTTCCTACCGTGCTGGCCATGGCTACGAAGAAGCAGTTGGACGTCGATCCGTTCACGGCGTTGGACAACCTCCGCGAGGCGCTGGACGGCGTCGGCATCGTGTTTCCGTCCCTCCGGGTTGACCCTGCGTCGCCGGATCTGAAGCTCATCGAACTCGGGCGAGTCCGCGCAGACGTGGCCGACCGACTGGCGAATGCACTTCGCCAAGGAGGCGGCGAGTGACGGCAGAGGAACAGCACCAGGACGGCACCCTGGTCGCGGACACCCAGCGCGACAAGCTCGGATACGTCATGGGGCACCAAGGGCCCTACATCCAGCTCCGCCCCGTGGCCGGCGGGCGTGAGTGGGATGCCGACCCGGCTTGTGTCCGTCTCGCCACGGACGAGGAGCGACTCAGGGCGATGGGTGAGCGGACCCGTGCGCTGAACTCGGTCAGTAGCGGGGGAATCTGCGGGTGATCTGTCCGCCGTCACCACGTACGACGGCGAAGCGCAGTACGTGCTGTCCGCCCGTTCCATGCCAACCGCGTCGTTTCTGGAGTGTTCGCAGGGCATCGATCCGGAGGTGCTCCAGGCGGACAGCATCCTCTGTCACCGGCTGTCGCCCCGGAGCTGACGCCGATTCGGCCTCTTACACGCCCGCCCCTACCCGTTGACGTTTTCCGCGCAGCGGATCGGGATCGGCACCCCTCAGCTGCCGCCCCACCAGACGTCCCGGCCCGTCGCTCATGGAAATCCTTCGGCCGTGGCGGAGGCGAGGAGCTGGCTGGTCCGCCCTACCTCAGACCATGGAGAAGCCTGAGATGATCCAGCACCATGCCCTGCGGGGTATCAGCAGTGCCATTCCCGTCCGCATCTCGATGGACCGGACCTTACGTGTAAAGGTCATCGACGCCTGCGGCATGACCTGCACCTTCTGCCACAACGAGGGCACCCCCGTCGCAGCCGACAACCACGCCCGGCATACAGGCGACTTCGGAGCCGCCGGCCGTTCCGGCCGCGTTTCGCTCTACCTCGCCACAAACGGCGCACGTTTCGTCGCGGCGCCCGTCTTCCCTGACGAATCCTTCCGCTCGGCGCTGGTCCAGCTCCGCGAAGCACTCGGCTTCAACGAGGTTC